>CAYFHV010000114.1:0-4906 GCA_964343105.1 uncultured Planctomycetia bacterium
TTCTCCAACATCCTCGGGTCGGTGAACTACATCGCCACCATCGTCAATCACCGCGCCCCGGGGATGAGCTTCCATCGTCTGCCGATCTCCATCTGGGCCCTCTTCACGACGGCGGTGCTCACCCTGCTGGCGACACCGGTCCTCGCCTCGGCCCTCATCCTGCTCCTCCTCGATCGGACGCTGGGGACCAGCTTCTTCCTGCCGGCCGGGATGATCGTGGACGGCAATCCCCTTCCCTACGCCGGCGGACAGGCGATCCTCTGGCAGCACCTCTTCTGGTTCTACTCCCACCCGGCGGTCTACATCATGATCCTGCCGGCGATGGGCTTTGTCTCCGACATCCTGCCCAACTTCGCCCGGAAGCCGATCTTCGGCTACAAGGCGATCGCCTACGCCTCCGTGGCGATCGGGGCAGTCGGTTTCCTCGTCTGGGCGCACCACATGTTCCAGTCCGGGATGAATCCGCTCCTGGGGACCACCTTCATGATCTCCACCATGGCGGTGGCGGTCCCCACCGGCGTCAAGGTGTTCAGCTGGCTGGGCACCCTCTGGCGCGGCTCCATCCGGTTGACCACACCGATGCTGCACGCCCTCGGCTTCATCTCGATGTTCATCATCGGGGGCCTCACCGGGATCTTCCTCGGCTCCACCCCGGTGGACATGTACCTGCACGACACCTACTTCGTCGTCGGGCACATCCACTACGTCCTCTTCGGCGGCTCCCTCTTCGGCGCCTTCGCCGGCATCACCTACTGGTTCCCCAAGATGTTCGGCCGCGCGATGAACGACCGGCTGGGGAAGATCCATTTCTGGCTTTCCTTCCTGCTCTTCAATGCGGTCATGTTCCCGATGTTCGTCCTGGGCCTGGGCGGCATGCCGCGGCGGATCTACGACTACACGCAGTACCCGGCCCTGGCGAATCTGGTGGGGTTGAACCGGATGATGAGTGTGGCCGCCTTCGGCCTGTTCGCGTCGCAGCTCCTCTTTGCGTTCAACTTCCTCTTCAGTCTCTTCCGCGGGAAGAGGGTGAACGAGAATCCCTGGGAGGCGACGACGCTGGAGTGGACGGTCCCCTCGCCCCCGCCCCATGGCAACTTCGCCACCACACCGACCGTCCACTGCGGGCCGTACGAGTACTCCGTGCCCGGAGCCAGACGGGACTGGCAGCTCCAGACGGAGGAGCGATGAGACTCCTGGCGCAGCTCACGGCCATCGCGGGCTTCCTCCTGATCATCGCCGGCGGGCTGGTCACCTCCACCGGCTCCGGGCTCGCCGTCCCGGACTGGCCCCTTTCGTACGGCTCCCTGTTTCCCCCGATGGTGGGCGGCATCCGTTACGAGCACACGCACCGCCTGGTGGCCGCGGGTGTGGGGCTGCTGACCCTGCTGCTCACCCTCGCAATCCTGGCCGCTGAGAAGCGCCGCTGGGTTCGCCGGCTGGCGCTGGCGGCCTTCGCCGCCGTGGTCCTGCAGGGGATCCTGGGTGGACTGACGGTGCTGCTCCTTCTGCCGGCGCCGATCTCCATCGCTCATGCAACCCTGGGGCAAACCTTCTTTGCGCTGCTGGCAGTCCTCGCCACAGTGCTTAGCCCCGGGTGGAAGGGATCGCAGGCCGAGGCGCCGTGCGGCTTGTTCCTCTGGATGACCCCGCTGGTTTACCTTCAGCTCCTGCTCGGTGCGGCCCTGCGGCATCTCGGGTGGAGCACCCCGCTCCTGGCTGCGCACGGAACCGGAGCGATCCTGGCCGCGGCGGTTCTCCTGCGCGCCGCCTCCGTCTGTCTCAGGGACTACTCCGACCGGCCCGAATACGTCGGGCCGGCGCGGATCCTCCTTTTGCTCGTGCCGCTGCAAATCCTCCTGGGTCTCCTGACCTTCCTCCGTGGCTCGAATCCGCTCACCGCCACGGCTCATGTCGCGGTGGGAGCTCTCCTCCTGGCTACCTCAGCGGTTCTCACCGCACACTCCCTGCGCGCGGCTCTCACCCCCCTGTCCGGCTCTGCGCCTCCCTCGCGCCGCCAGTCCGGTTTCCGGCCTTTGCCGGCGCGCCTCGCAGAGATCCTGGAGCTCACCAAGCCGCGGTTGACGATCCTGTCGGTCCTCACGGTTCTGCTTGGATTCCTCATGGGCCAAGTGGGCCCGTTCCCCTGGGGCCGGTTCATCGCGACACTCGTCGGAACCATGCTGGTCGGAGCGGGGGCGGCTGCCCTGAACCAGACGATGGAGTGGCCGGCCGATTCCCGGATGTCTCGCACCCGCACGCGCCCGATCCCCTCCGGCAGGGTGTCACCGGAAGCAGGGTTGGCCGTGGGGGTCATCCTATCGATCGCCGGCCTGGCCACGCTCAGCTTCGGGGTTCACTTGCTGGCCGCGGCGCTGGCGGCCCTGACCCTGGTCACCTACCTCTTCATCTACACGCCGCTCAAGAGCCGCTCGGCCCTGTGCACCCTGCTGGGGGCGGTGCCGGGCGCCCTGCCGCCCATGATCGGATGGGCGGCCGCGCGGGGAACGCTGGGCCTGCCGGCCTGGTGGCTCTTCTCCTTCCTCTTTCTCTGGCAGCTCCCCCACTTCCTGGCGCTCGCCTGGCAGTTCCGGTCCGACTACCGGCAGGCCGGCTTCAGGATGCTGCCGGTTCTCGATCCGGAGGGGGGCCTCACCTTCCGGCAGGTGGTTCTGTACCTGGCCGCGCTGCTGCCGGTTAGTCTTCTCCCGGTGGGTCTGGGCTTCGCCGGATGGCTCTACTTTTCGGTGGCACTGGCGGGCGGGCTCATCTTCCTGGGACTGGGGCTTGCCACGGCACGGACCCGCTCAGGACAGACCGCCCATCGGCTCTTCCTGGCCTCGGTGGTGTACCTGCCGGTTCTCCTGACCACGCTGACGCTGGACCGGGTGATCTCATGACGCAGCCAGCGGCACATGCATTGGAGGCGACCTCCACCGGGATCCCCTCGGCCAAGCTGGGGATGTGGATCTTCCTGGCCTCGGAGGTCATGTTCTTCACCGGCCTCATCGGGGCCTCCATCGTGCTGCGCGCGGGGCTGCCCCACTGGCCGCAGCCGGGCGAGGAGCTCCAGATCCCGATCGCGGCCCTCAACACGTTCATCCTTCTCTCGAGCTCGATGACCATGGCACTGGGTGTGGCTGCGGTTCATCAGCAGGACGCGGCCCGGCTGCGGCTCTTCCTCGCCTTGACGATCCTGCTGGGGACCGCTTTCCTCGGGGTCAAGGGATACGAGTACTCGGTGAAGTTTGCCCACGGCCATCTGCCCGGGACGGGGCTCTTCTGGGACTGCTACTTTACCCTGACCGGGTTCCACGGGCTCCACGTCCTGGGCGGGGTGATCGCCAATCTCTGGGTCCTGGGGTCGACCTTCCGGATCGATTTCTTCAAGGCGCGCAGCCACATCGTCGAGATCTCCGGGCTCTACTGGCATTTCGTGGATCTGGTCTGGATCTTTCTCTTCCCGCTCCTGTACCTCATATGACCTACGCAAGGTACTTCTGGATCTGGGTCTGGCTTATCGCGCTTCTCTTCGCCGGAACCTACGCCACCACTCTTCCGGTTTCCAAGGCCGGGGTGGTCCTCTTCATCCTCGCCGTCGCCACCGTCAAGGCGGCGCTGGTGGGGCTCTTCTACATGCACCTGAAATTCGAGCGGCTCGTTCCCATCTGGGTGGTCGCCATCTCTCCCTTCTTCCTTGTCGGGCTCGCGGTCCTGTTGGTTCTGACCGCCGCCCTCTAGCCGGAGTTTGAAAGGATGGGCGCAGCCCGCTCGAGTCATCTGCTCTGGGGCCTCTTCGCGGCGGCCCTGATCGCCGTGCTCGGCTCCTTCGCCTGGAGCCAATGGGCGAAGCTGCCGCGCACCTCCGGCCCCGGGATGGAGCTGCCCCGTTATGGTCAGCCGCCGCCCTTTCAGCTGGTGGACCAGGATGCCCGGCGGTTCGACAGCGCAAGTCTCAAGGGCAAGGTCTGGATCGCAGACTTCATCTTCACCTCCTGCCCCGGCACCTGCCCGGAGATGACCCGGAAGATGGCCATCCTGCAGAAGGAGCTTCCTCCCGAGATCCATCTGGTCTCTGTCAGCGTGGACCCCGAGCGGGACACGCCGTTGGTCCTGGCCGACTACGCGAAGCGCTATGGGGCCGACCTCTCCCGCTGGCATTTCCTGACCGGAGAGCCCCAGCAGATCCCTCGCCTCGTCGTGGGCGATTTCGGGCTGAGTCTCTCCAGCGAAGGCACCGCCGAGGAGCCGATCACCCACAGCGTCCGCTTCGTCCTCATGGATCGCGAGGGAACGATCCGCGGCCGGTACGATTCCACCGAACCGAAGGCCTTCAAGAAACTGATCCGAAATGCCCGCACTCTCTAGCGTGCTTCCCGGGGTCAACGCGGTGCTCAACGCCACCTCCGCGGTCCTGCTCCTGGCCGGATACCTCTTCATCCGCCGGGGAAACACCGCCTCGCACGCCGCTTGTATGGGAGCCGCCTTCGCCGTCTCAATCCTCTTCCTCCTCTCGTACCTCACCTACCATTACCTGCACGGATCGACCCGGTTCCAGGGAACCGGATGGGTGCGTCCACTCTACTTTGCCATCCTCATCTCCCACACCGTGCTCGCAGTGGCGATCGTGCCGCTCGCCCTGCGGACCTTCTTCCTGGCGCTCCGAAATCGCCTCGCGGAGCACAAACGCATCGCCCGCTGGACATTGCCCCTTTGGCTGTACGTCTCGGTGACCGGTGTGGTCGTTTACCTGATGCTCTACCAGATCGACTGGGCCTCCGCCTGTCCCGCCTGCAAGGATGCCATCTCCTCGGCGGGCGGCGATCCGGAGCTGGCCCGGCGCCTGACCACGGCGTACGCTCGCTCCATCTATTTCCTCATGGCCACTCCCTACCTCCTCTTTGCCGGG
>CAYFHV010000115.1:0-2499 GCA_964343105.1 uncultured Planctomycetia bacterium
TCTGCGCCGAGCCGTCGGGAATAATCCCCTCAATCCGGCTCAGATCGGCATGATGAAGGATGAATCGGTCGGGTGAGTAACCTTGATCTGCAAGAAACCGCGCTGCGGCTTCCACCGCGGTATCCACCCACTCCATTCCGTGGACGGCGCGCAAGCCATATCGTTGTGCCAGCTCGACCAGTTCCTCTGGGCGGCGCCCGAATCCTAGAACCAAGCCTGTCCCACCCGGCGACGCCAGGGAAACGCCACGCATCCGCAACGAGTCCTCCAGAGGGGCGAGGAAGTCGTCCAGGCTCGTAGGGGTCAGCTGCAACACCGGAAGCTGGTGGAACCCTCGGTAGGCCGGGTCTGTGCTCCACGGCGGGTTGGGCTGGATGCCGCCCCGGATAAATGCGCGCCACCGCTGCTCCATGCCGGCCGAGGCGGGCGGGCCGGCGCCCGGTTTCTCCTGGTCAGCGAGCGGGAAGGTCAGGGTGTAGCGGTTACCGATGCGCGGGTCAAGGGTCCAGTCGTAGTCAAAAACGGCGCCGATCATCTCGCGGACGGCCCGCCCGCCAATCGCCCCCTCCCGGCCGGTCAACCGCATGTGCTCCTCCATGATCGCATCCCATTCGGAAGGATTGGCCGGAACCGGCGGCAGCGTCCGAAAGTCAAAGCCCCTGACCTCTTCCCCCCGCGCCTGCTGAGCCAGCGCCACTTGATCCTGAATCACGACGGTGAGTCTGTCCGGCTCAGCCAGCCGGTGGTAGGTGAGCGTGGTCCGAAAGCCCGGCTCCCACCGGTAGCCCCACTCGTTAATGTCCAGGAGCATCTCGTTGAGGGCGAACTGGGCCATTCTCCGGGCCGGGTCGGGGAGGCCGCCCATGCGTGGATCGGTCAGAAGCCGTCTGACCTGCCGGCTGATGCCCTTCGCTCGCCAGAAACTCGGCAGCACCACCCGGCCTTCCTCCATGCCGGCGAAGGCGACTGGACCCGCGGTCGCCGGCAACAGTTCCACCGGCTCATGCCGGGCCAGAGGGATGACCCGCTGCCCGCGGTAGAACTCCCCGAACTCTCTGGCCAGCGCGGTGAACTCATCGGGTGCGGTGGGGGCCCAGTTGATCTCCGGCGTGGCGCCCAGCTCGAGCAACGCAAACTGGTCCGCAAACTCTTCCGGATCGTCCGGCCGAAGCTCCTGAGGGAAGCGGCTGTGGTAGGCAAGGGCCCTCTCCAGCCTGGAGATGGCCTCCAGCCCCGGCGCAAGAAACGCCCGGCTGAACCGCGAGAGCGTCCTCAGGTTCCGCCGCAGCCCGTCGAGGTCCTGGCTCGCCTGAAGCGCCGAGCGACCCGCGTCTCTGAGGATCAGATTCAGGAATTCATCCCGATTCCCGATGCTGCGCTCGGAACGAAACCGCACGTCCCTCACCAGAAGATTCGCCCAGCCGAAGAGCTCCAACAGGCGGCTCGTTTCGGACACCGGGTCCGGATTCCCTTCAAGCTCCGCCCCAATGGCCATCGGGATGCCATAAAGCTGCGCCAGATGGGGCCCCAGGGTCGGCTCTGTGTCTCGACCCTCGAGCCCCTGTATCAGCCGGTCAATCCGCCCCTGCAGGCGCAGCCGGTCGGAGATCCGATTGAGCTTCCCCAACTCGACGCTGATCGGACCCCACTCGTCCCCGCGCGGCTCCCAGATTTCCTCCATCCCGGCGGCGGACTCCAACTGAACCGTGAAGGAAGATCCTCCGCTATGGGTCAACCGAACCCTAGGGAACGGCTCATCGGGCAGGTTCAGCGGACCGCTCACCGAAAAGATCGGTAGGTCCGGAAACCACTTGGAAATCAGCCCTCCAAGCCTATCCTTTACCACCTGCACCTCTTCCGGGGCGTTGTAGAAGAGAACCAGCCGAAGCCGCCTTAAAACTCCCCCTTTAGGAGAAAAGGCGTGTGCCCTTTCGGCATAAGCCTCAGCAGAACCCTTTCCCTTTGTCCCGCTGGTGTAGGCCTTGAAGTCCAGGAGTAGGATTTCAGTCTGCCTGGCCTGGCCTGGGCGGATCCGTCTGGCCTCAGGAGCATCAAGGTGGAGGGCAATCCCCTCCAGCGTGTCCGGAAGTGAGGAAATGTCCGGACCCAGCATCGGGATCTTCTTTGCTAAGGGAGCCGATGCCTCGGTGAGGATGCGCGCCGCCGGAATGGGAACAGGTGTCGCGGCCACCACCTTGGCCGAACGGGCGAGAAGGCGCCGGGCTTCCCTTTCAGCTCGCATCTCGCGCTCAGCGCGTTCAACGGTGCTCCAGTCTCTCGTGGCGAACTCTTCCATCGCAGGGTCATCCCGCTTCAGACGGAAAGCGTGGCCAAAGGCCTCTTGAGCTTCTAGGACCCTGCCAAGCTGCAACAGCAACAATCCTGCCGAAAATTGTGTCTGGGCAGACTCTGGCTTCTTTATAACCGCATCCGCGGCCAAGCGGTGTGCCTCCTCCAACTCCCCTCTGTCCCTCAAAATCTGCGCCAACGTGATCAGCG
>CAYFHV010000115.1:2599-4848 GCA_964343105.1 uncultured Planctomycetia bacterium
TGCCTCCTCCAACTCCCCTCTGTCCCTCAAAATCTGCGCCAACGTGATCAGCGCCCCAGGAGAAGCCGGATCCAACGCCACCGCCTGCCGAGCGTGAGTTTCTGCCTCCTCCAACTCCCCTCTGTCCCTCAAAATCTGCGCCAACGTGATCAGCGAGGAAGGCGCCGGATCCAACGCCACCGCCTGCCGAGCGTGAGTTTCTGCCTCCTCAAGCCGCCCCGAAAACCTCAGCGCCTTGGCCGAAGTGACATAAGCACCTGCATTCCTTGGAACTGTCCTCCCTCCTTGCTCAATCAGCCCAATCGCCCTGGAACTCAAATCGATGGCTTCTCTGTTCCTCGATGTCCCTGCCAGAAAACCAGCCAGGGTGGTCAGCGTAATCCGGTCATTGGGATCGAGCGCTAGCGCCTGAGCCAGCAACCTCAAGGCTTCTTCCCTTCGGCCCATCCTCCCCAGCTTTTGGGCCTGCTGAGTAAGCTGCACCGCAGCTCGATGAGGACCTTCCTCCATGCCGCTAGCAGAGGTGCCCGTGGTGGGAGCCGGAGGTTCTCGGTAGCGCATCTCGACCGTCACATAGTCCAAGGAGCCGTCCCGTCGGAAGCGCCGCTCCAGCTCCCGGAAGAGATAGGGCGCCTCCACTCGTAAGAACCGGGGAGACAGCCGATGTTGAGCCAGCTCTTCCACAACCGCATCGGGCTGAATCGCCCGGTTCACCAGCTCCTCAACCTTGATCTGCCCGTTCAAGAAGGCTTCCCTCGACTGCTCAGAGATGATCCCATCCCGCTGAAGTCTCTCCAAGACCTCGGGAGGGAAACGACCTCTTTCTACGAATTCCTCCAGCGTTGTCAGCGGAAAGAAGTAGACCCCTTCGTCCACCCGGCGCTCGTACCCTTCGTCTCCTCTGCGCTTGCGCGGAAGGATCCCGCGGAAAGTCTTCAGGAGGGTGTAGCGCCAGACTGCTCCCGGCTGCAGGGATCGATGCCGGAACGTCACGTATCGTGCCGGCTGAGGAATCACCACCCGCCCCTTGCGGTTGACGGAGAACGTCACCTTCTCCCTGGTGGGCAGATCCCCTTCGACGCTCCTGCCCGGGCGAACTTGGAAGATCACCGCGTGAGGTCTCGCCCACGCCTCCTCAATGGTGAGGGGCCGGTTGCCCCCTCTTCGGGAAAGGACGTTCTCATAGTACCGATTGCGGCCCACCGAAAGGAACACGGGGGGATAATCCTCAAGCTCCTCCGGCTGGAGTCCCACGACTCTGCGGACCCCCAGCGGCCACTTCAAGCGGAAGGCCAGGTAGCGGGGAACCCGGAGCTGGTTGACCATCCAGGTGTTGGCCTCCCCCTCCACAAAGATGCTGTCGGCCCTCCGAAGCAGATTGGCGATCTTTCGGGTCACTCGATCCAGCGGGAAACCGTGGGACCTGGGGCCTGGCAGGATCCAAAACCGGCGGCGTTGGCCTTCCGTCTCCGTCTGGTATTGAAGGAGCCTGCCGTAAAAATCGGGATGGGCTTTCAGCAGGGCCTCGGCATCCGCTACTGAAGCATCATTCATCACGGCGTTGTCCCCTTTTAAGAGCAGGGCCACATTCAGACGGGGATTGGCGGAGAGCTTCACCTCGATCAGCTTCAGGGTCGCGGCCAGCTGCACGTTGTTGTCACCGAGCACCACCTCCAAGAGATGCTCCCGGCCAGGAGGGGGCGAGGTCTCGATCACTTGCTTGACGTAACGAACCAGGTCGTCGAAATTCCGGTCACCCCAGGCAAAGGGGGTTTGGGCCCGCCCTAGGACGTATCGGAGCAGCTTTTCCTCCTGGGTCTGCCCCTCCTCTTTTTGGATCTGAGCCAGTATGGCCGGCTGGGAGTAATCGACGAGATTAAAGGCGAGGAGCAGCCGAACCCATGGGATCACCAACGTTGGGGTCCTTTGGAGTCTTTCGGGAACATCCGTCAGTGTTTCCTCCCCCAAGCTGCCATCAGCGACAAGCTTCTCCATCGCCTCCACGGCGGCCCGGTTTCCCTGTTCATTCGCCAGGCGAAACGGATTGGCCAGTGCCCGCTTGAGGGCCCCCCGATCAATGGCATGGTTCGCCACCCAGCGGTGCGGGACCACCCGCTGCGGAAGTTCCCGGTAAAACCATCGGGCCAAGGTCTCCGAATCCACATCCTTCAAGAGGAGCGCCCCATCTTTCCCTCGAGCATCGTAGAGGGCGCGGCCAAACCGCTCCACCGTTCCCCAACCCAGCTTCT
>CAYFHV010000116.1:0-1644 GCA_964343105.1 uncultured Planctomycetia bacterium
TCCGCTCGGCGCACGGCTCCCCTGGGCTGCCGTCAGGGAGAAAGACTTCGGCAGCCCAGCGCCGCTTCCGCCCGCCATGATGAGAGTCCAGACGTTAGGCACGGCACGCCCTCCGCAAGCCCCGCAGGTACCGCTTGGCCGCGCTGACTGGATTCCGCCGCGACCGGCCGATCACATCGAGGAGCGCAGAGCCCACCACCGCCCCATCCGCCACCCGGACCACCTGCCGGACCTGCTCGGGCGTGGAGACGCCGAAACCGACGCAGACCGGCAGCCGGGTCAGCCGCCGGATCGCCCGGACGTGAGGCGCCACGTCCGCCGGAAGCTGCCGGCGGGCGCCGGTGACGCCGGTCAGGCTCACGTAGTAGAGGAAGCCGGACGACAAGGCGGCTATCCGGGCGAGCCGGCGAGGAGAGCTCGTGGGGGCTGCCAGGAAGATCGTATCCAAACCGGCCGGACGCGCCGCCCGGACCAGATCGCCCGCCTCCTCCGGTGGAAGATCCGGAACGATCACCCCATCCACCCCGTCACCAGCCGCCTCTCGGCAGAAGCGTTTCACTCCGTACGCCAGGATCGGGTTGACATAGGTCATCAGCACCAGCGGCAGCCGGATCCCCTGCCTCCGAAGCAGGCGGACCTGCCGCAGAACCTGCGCCAAAGAGACCCCCTGCCGAAGCGCCTCCTGAGAAGCCGCCTGGATCGTCGGCCCATCCGCCAAAGGGTCGGAGAAAGGAACCCCCAGCTCCAGAAGATCCACGCCGGAATCTTCACAGGCCCGGACAAGCTTCGGAAAAAGCTGCAGGCGCGGGAATCCCACGGTCAGATAGACGATCAGGGCCCTGCCCCTTGCCCGGCGCAGGCGGCGGAACATCTCCTCAATGCGATTCATCTTCCCGCCGCTTGCCCATCCTCGCCCAGCTCGCGGGCCGCCACCTCCACGTCCTTGTCGCCCCGGCCGGACAGGCAGACCACCACCACCGCACCCCGCCCGAGCCGGCGCGCGGCCCGGACGAGATAACCCAGCGCATGGGCCGGCTCCAGCGCTGGAAGGATCCCCTCCGTCTCGCAGAGCCAGCGAAATCCCACCAACGCCTGCTGGTCCGTGACCGCCACATACCGGGCCCGGCCGATCGCCTTGTAGTAGGAGTGCTCCGGGCCCACGCCCGGGTAGTCCAGGCCCGCGGAGATCGAGTGGGTTGTCCGAATCTGCCCGTCCCGATCCTGCAAGAGATAGGAGCGCGACCCGTGGAGAACCCCGACAGTTCCCTTGACCAGGGTGGCGGCATGCTCCCTGCCGGAGAGCCCCCTGCCGGCCGCCTCCACGCCGATCAGGCGAACCGAGCGGTCCCGGGCGAACGGGTGGAAGATGCCGATGGCGTTTGATCCCCCTCCCACGCACGCCATCACCACATCCGGAAGCCGGCCGGCCTCTTCCAGGATCTGCCGCCTCGCCTCCCGCCCGATCACCGACTGGAAATCCCGCACCATCATCGGGTACGGGTGCGGCCCGACCACGGAGCCCAGGATGTAATGGGTGGTCCGCACCTGCGTCACCCAGTCGCGGATCGCCTCGTTGCAGGCATCCTTCAAGGTCTGGGACCCGCTCGTCACCGGTGTCACCTTGGCCCCAAGCATCTTCATCCG
>CAYFHV010000116.1:1654-4749 GCA_964343105.1 uncultured Planctomycetia bacterium
TGAACACCTCGCACTCGAGGCCGAGCAGCGCCGCCACGGTCGCCGTCGCCACCCCGTGCTGGCCGGCCCCGGTCTCGGCGATCACGCGCGGCTTTCTCATCCGGACCGCCAGCAGCCCCTGCCCCAGCGTGTTGTTGATCTTGTGCGCGCCGGTGTGCAGGAGATCTTCCCGCTTGAGGTAGACGCGGATACCCCGGCCCAGTCGCCGGCTCAGGCCCCGGGCGTGGTACAGGGGGGTCGGCCGTCCGGCGTAGGTCTTCAGGTACTCCGCAAGCTGCCTCTGAAACTTACGCTCCCGCTTCGCCCGACGGTACTCCCGCTCCAGCGCCTCCAGGGCGGCCATGAGAGTTTCCGGAACGAATTGGCCCCCGAAGGGTCCGAATCGGCCGTGCTCGTCGGGAAGATGCCGGGGAAATCGTGGAAGTGGTTTCGCTGGCATGAGAAAAGAAGTTTATCATACCCTGAGGCGCCGCATCAACGCAGCCCCGCTCAAGACCACCCCGGTGCTCACCCAGAAGACCGGCCGGATCCCCAGCCCATGCGCGAGCCAGGTCCCCAGCAACGGGGCGCTCACCGCGCGCACGCCCACCAGGGTCTGATGGACCGCCATCCAGACGGAGCGGTCCCTGCCGTGGGTCATCTGCAGAACCACCCCGACCACCGCCAGCTCCATCCCGGCCACCATGACGGCCCCGGTCAGGATCGAGGGCAGGAACAGGAATCCCGCCGTGGGGGCGACTGCAAACAGGAACGGGATCAGCGCCGAGAGAAGGAAGATCTTCCGCAAGGTCGCCGCCGATCCGAAGCGGTCAATCGCATGCCCCCAGGCGTACAGCGACGCCAGCCGCGCCAGGGCACCTGCAAAGGCGAGCTGGCCGACGAAGAAGTTGCTCAGCCGAAAATGGTCCACCATCAGAACCGGAATGAGCGGCAGGACCATGAGGTGGCCGAAGCCGAACCAGAAGAAGGCCCACTCCATCCGGGCGAAGTCGGGATGGCGCCGGAGCAGCCGCGGCAGGGCGAAGAGACCGAGCCTCCCCATCAGGGCGCGAGCCGGCCGGATGGAAACCGGCGCCCGGGCCAGGATCCAGCTGGCCAGGACCCCAAGCGCTGCGGCCAGGGGAAAAACGGCTTGGAACCCAACGAGGTCCAGGAATTTCCCGCCCAGCCAGGCCGCCAGCATCGTGGCCACCGCGGTCACGGCCCGAACCGATCCCATCGCCTTGCCGCGGATCGACTCCGGGTAGAACCGCCTTATCACCTCCACGTAGGCCGGCGTGTGCAGCGGCACGAAGAACTGGGCCAGACAGGCGCAGAAGATGAACGGGGCCGGGCCGGTCACCCACGCCATCCCGAGGAATAAGATTCGGCTTAAGCCCGTGACGAAGGCCACGAAGGAGAGCGGTGAGGGAAAGCGGCGCTGCCAGCGCAGGGTGTACAGGGAGATGGAGTGCCCGATCAGCGGAACGGAGGCAAGCAGGGCCAACTGCCAGAGCTGGGCACCCAGCTGCCGCGCCACGACACCCAGGAACGGCGCGGTCAGGCCTTCAAAAAGTCCGCTTAAGGCGCCCGCAGCGAGATCGTACCGGTAGGCCGGAACCTTCAGGAGTTCGGGTGAGGTGCCGGTTTTGAAGCCGGCGATCACAGACGGCGGGCGAGACTCTGCAGGATCTCGACCCGGCGTTCCACCGGGGGATGCGTGCTGAAGAGGTTCATCATCGCCCGTCCGCTCAAGGGATTGACGATGAAGAGGTGCGCCGTCGCCGGGTTGGCGTCCAGGGGCTGGCGCTGCGCGCCCGCGTGGATCCGCTGGAGCGCGGAGGCAAGCGCCAGCGGCTTCCGGCATAGCCGGGCTCCCGATTCGTCCGCCTGGTACTCCCGCGCCCGGGAGATCGCCATCTGGACCAGCATCGCGGCAATCGGAGCGACAATGGCGACGACCAGCATGAGCACAACCTGCAGTGCCCCGGCGTTCCGGTCCCGGCCGCGGCCTCCCCCCCAGAAGAGAGACCAGCGGGCCATGTCGGCCAGCATGTAGATCGCCCCGGCCACGGCCGCGGCGATCGTGCTGATGAGGACATCCCGGTTGCGCACGTGCGACAGCTCATGCGCCAGAACGCCCTCCAACTCCTCCCGGTTCAGGATCTGAAGGATCCCCTCGGTGGCCGCCACCGCCGCATGCTTGGGGCTGCGCCCCGTGGCGAAGGCGTTGGGGGCGCTGGTGGGGATCAGATAAACCTTCGGCATCGGCATGTTCGCCAGCTGCGCCAGGTAGCGGACCGTGCGGACGAAATCCGGCTGCTCCTCTTCGGTCACCGGCTTGGCCCGGTACATCGCCAGCACGATCTTATCGGAGAACCAGTAGGCGCCGAGGTTCATCACCAGGGCGAATCCAAAGGCGACGATCATGCCGTTCTGCCCGCCGAGGAGTCCGCCGATCGCGATGAAGAGCAACGTCAGAACCGTCAGAAGCAGGGCTGTCTTGAGCGTATTCATTCTTGGTACCTCCCTAGCTATTTTACCCCCTCTTGGCGTTGAGCACAAACTCCCGGAGGAGGGTGCGGTCCTTCCGGCCCGGCGAGGACTCCACTCCGCTGGCGACATCCACGCCGTACGGCCGGACCTGCCAGGCCAGCTCCTGGACGTTCGAGGGGGTGAGCCCGCCGGCCACGATCACAGGGATCCCGAACTCCTTGGCGCGCTTCGCAAGAGCCCAGTCGAACGGCCGGCCGGTGCCTCCCTTCTGCTTCGGATCGTGGCGGTCCAGCAGGACCGCGTCCACCCCGTGATACCGGGGGATCGCCTCGAGACTGGCGGCGTCCCGCGCGCGGATCGCCTTGATCAGCTTCACCTGCCCCTTGAAGCGGAGCAGCTCCCCCGGCGGCTCCTCCCCGTGAAACTGCAGGGCCCCGAGAGGGCAGATCCGCAGCAGCTCCTTCAGGAAGGCCGGATCCTCATCCGCCACCACCCCGACGGTCAGAACCGTCCGGGGAAGGCCGAGGAGGATCCCCTCGATCTGCCGCCGTGTCACGGCCCGCGGGCTGCTGGCAACCAGGACGAAGCCGATCGCATCCGCGCCGGCCTCCACCGCCGCC
>CAYFHV010000117.1:0-4651 GCA_964343105.1 uncultured Planctomycetia bacterium
CGCTCGGGGTTCTCGGTGCAGGGGTGCTGGTCGCCTTCGCCGTACAGGTGGGCCTAAACTTCTTCGGGCCTGTTTAAGACTTTTGACTTCAAGGCTGTGCCTTTCCGCATCGTAACCGCCGGGCAGTGCTTGAGCCTAATCCGGAAGGCTGGGTAACATAAACTTAGCTCCCCTCGGAACTCAAGGCAACTTCAGTTTCATTCACATTTTGGCCAATTTCTCAGGTATATTTGTTGTGAGTCCTCGAAAAGGGCACACCCGCCGCAAGGCGGGGCCGCAAAACCACGGATCAAATCTTCTTGATCGCCGGGTTGCCGAGGTGCAGTGGGTTCTGCGTCACGGCAGGCCGGTTTTTTTAGCCGCGCTTGCCTTGGCGACTAACAAAGGGTGTGGATACTTGTGACAATACACCTATTGAGAGAATGAATCAGCGCCGATTGCCTTTCAGCCGCTCCAGTGCGACGCAGCGAGCACTGGCTTTTTCCCTGGCTATCTGCCTTACGATGCCAGGCCCTGCCCTTGCTTTGCGCCAAGCCGGTCTTGAAGAAAACTCTGCCAAACAGGAATTTCTGGAGCGCCTCGATGTTGGTTCTGGAATCTTGATGCCGGTGGAAGCTGGCATGGAGGAGTCGGGTTGGATCGCAGAGGAGGTGTCGCGCGCACTCTCTCGCTATAACCTGGGGAAGCCGCCCCGCATTATTCAGGCCCAGGGGGATCCAGGCACCGTTTTAGGGCAAGTGGAGAATGGCCTTCGACAGGTTCCCAGCGAGGAGCCGGTACCTGGAATACCACTGCTTACGAATGAGCCGTTTGTTGCTCTCGCACTGCAAGTCGGTACTCCCGGTAGGACGGATCACATCCTGGTCATCGATCGGGTGGGCTATGTACATCGGCGGATTAAGGATGTTGTTGCAGGCAGCTTGAAACTTGAAGAATTCGAGTTTGCCCTTCATCTGAGCGTGCATCCAGCCCATAACGCCGTCCACCTTCATACCATCTCCCTGGGGAGAGAACTGGAATCGGAGCTTCGTGGCAAGGGATTGGCCTCGACTACCTTTGAGAAACTCGTAGGCCGGTTAAGACGCGACCATCCCGAGATGAACATTTCCACCGTTGCGGCGTCTGCCGTAGTCGAATACTGGTTTGGGAGATATTTTCGAGCGCATTTCGCATCTGAGGCCGAATACGCCGAGGTCAATCGTTATGTTCGCGTCCCACCTTCTGATGCCCCTAGTCTCCTAATAGGTCAAGTCACTCCTCGTTCCGGCGGTGACCCTCCTGTAAGCGATGCCTCCCCTCCTGGACCACAAGGAACGACCCGCGAGGAAGAGACCGCATCGGTGGTTAGGGCGCTGGAAAACGGCGATCCGGCGGCGTTGGAACTGTTGCGGTCATGGCTTCAAGAAGACCGGATGCATCCGGGAATTGTTCTCGATTATCTGGCGAATGATAACGAGCTGCAGCAGATTCTCCGTCTTCTCACCCGTCTGGCAGCGACCACCGACAAACCCATTCTGCGTAATGAGGCCTTGTCTCTGCTTTCAGAGTTCGCGCAGAACACGGAAGCACGGCGGCTCCTCCCCGAAGAATCTTGGAGATCGGTTCAGGCCTGGAAGGAAGGCCCGACGCCCCAGAATGTGCCGTTGGTATTCGGCGCACTCGGCGGACCCGACGGCGTTTGGAGTGAGAGCGACGCATACGCCTTCGGAGCGGAAACGGCTACTCTGCAAAGTTGGGTTAGCAACGAATCTTCCCGCCGCTTACTCATCACGACGATGCGCCAACATCCGGATGTGATCAATCCGGCAGCCGAGGCCATGTTGCGGCTTATGAATGCGTTGATACTCCACCGCATAGCTCACACCCTCGATGGGATGGGCTTACGAGAGGCGGCGGCCAACACGCTTCTGGAGTTCAATCGCTACGTCGAGTTCGACCCCGTACTGGCTCCCGTGAAGGAAAGTATCAAAAGCTACGGCCGGCAATTGTGGCATTCTCCCCAAGAAGCAAGAGAACCGGTTGACGTCAGGGCACTCTTCGACCAACTCGTTAAAGAATCTCAGAAACCCCAGGCTGCTCCACCACCGGTTG
Organism: uncultured Planctomycetia bacterium; assembly: GCA_964343105.1. Classification (GTDB taxonomy): domain Bacteria; phylum Omnitrophota; class Gorgyraeia; order 1-14-0-20-64-10; family 1-14-0-20-64-10; genus CAYFHV01. The sequence continues at coordinate 2,092 of CAYFHV010000117.1, forward strand.
GCATAACTCCGTCTGCAATCCTGAGAAGGCCGGCTACGCCAGTCCAAAAGAAGAGCTGGTTGCGGCTCGCCACCTTTTTAGTTGCCGGGACGCTGTTGGTTGGCATCGCAGGGAAGCTTGCCTATGATAACTGGGGAAGACCGGTTCCACGGCCGGGTCAAAAGGGCGGCTTGGTTGCTGAGCCATTACCGCCTGAAACTCCACAGATATTGCGTCCTGACGAGAAGGCCATCGTCAGAAAGGGCGGGCTTACCATACCTGTTCCCCAGTTTCTGCAAGAACAGATTAAGGCAGGCCGGCAGGATCTGCTGTTCCGGGTCCATAGCATGGACAGCATAAGGACGCCTGGTGGGAGTCTTGTGGAGAACATTTATAAGTTCAGGCATCATTCTGGAGTGTCGGCGGGAAGCAAAAGTTTTGAAGTCGACTATCCATGGATAGACTGGACAAAGAGCGGCGATCGAATCATCGCTTTTTACGTGAGAGAAAATCGGCCGGCTGCTTTGGCAAACTATACGCCATTTTATTTTAATCCCGAAGAGATACCGGGAAGCGTTCTCATTCGGGTAAGCAAGAACGGCGACCTAAGCGTTCTCAGGAATGAGCCGCTGCTCCCTGTTCCTCCTGTAAAAGGAGACGAAGCTGGTGGGAAGAAGGGGGGATTGGAAGAGGCAAGTTACGAGGAATTCCTAACCGATCCCGCCCAGCATGATCCCAAACGGTTTGCTTACATTGGCCATGCTGTCCAGATCGGCGATTTTGTATCGGCGGCAGCAATTCATCCGCTCCTGGATGGAGCACTGGCGCACCTCTCAAGAACGCGCCTTCCAGTCAGTGCTTCGATCATCCATGTTGACACCGCAACGAACACTTACGTGACGGGAAGTGTTTCCCCTGTCCTGCTCATTTTCAGCAGCGTTCCAGACGAAAACCTTCTCTGGGTTTCCCCCTCAGAGATCACTGCGCCAATCGCCACAAGCGGCCAGTTAGCGCAGGTGGCTTACCCACACCAATTGCGCTTATCCCGCACCGGGCAGCCGCGTCTTTCCCCCGAGCGGTTTTCCCAGTTGGCCAAGACGGCGTCCTATTCCGAGGTGATCGTAGAGGGTAGAGGAATCACCGGTAAACGGCCGTCTGTTGGGGCGGTGCTGGTCCAAGGGGACGACTCGCGCTTTCACAGAGATCCGGCATTGCTCAATGTCGTTAAGGAATGGGCTGACCCAAAGGGGTTGAAATTCATCGCCCTAGAGAACCCCCCGACTCTTCCTTCCGAACTGCCTGATGAGGAAACCGAAGGTCCTGGGGACGATCTGACTGGTTGGGTGGAGCAGCTTGGCATCGATCCCACAACCCTTGAGGAAGGACTGGATGTAGACGAGCTTATCCGTCTATCGACAGAAAGGGGCATTCCTCTACCCCCATCCATTGCGAGAACACAAGAGGCCACCGAAGCGTATAACGCCCGGTGGTATCTTCCACGACTGCACATGGAGCAACCGTGGAACCCAATCGGTGCATCGCTCGATGACACATGGGCTTTTGTCCAGGCCAATTTGGGTACTCCGGATGGCCTGCCGCCTCGCTTTATCCCGGTCCTGGAAGAGGTTGCACTGACCAACGCCGGTCAGGCATTTCAAGATCTGGTCGGGCAAGATGTGGGGGATAGGGGATTCATGGTGACCCAAAGAGGCCGCCGAGTTTCCTTCATGGACACGGTGAATATCTGGGAGATCGAGCTTCCCGAAGGAGCGCCGGCTCCAGCGGGCGCGGAACCGACCTTTCACGCTTTCAACCAGTTGAGCTCCCTGTTTGATCAAGCCACCAGTATCCGAAGAGTCCGCTGGACTTTGCGGTCAGTGGAACAAGGTGCAGGCTTGGAGGGGGGTTCAGCACAGAGCCGTCGAGAGTTCCTCAAGACGGTCACGAGTGCGGCTGTTGGAGCAAGGGTTCCATCACTTCTCCCTGGCCGCTCAGAAGGCAAAGCTGTTGTGAATCCGCCGAACGCTCGGCGGTTCCAAGGAGAGATTGTGGTAGAAGACCTTGTTGTTGGCCAAACCACCTCGCCACAGCCCCTCCGCCTTGAAATCGCCGCCCATGAAACTTTGTCGGGACCGATTCGGAACAACTTCAGAGGGATACCGATTCGTTCCGTGTCTGCCAAACTGGAAGAAGCCGCAGAGGATCTCAAAGACTTCACGGTCCAGGATCAGGTCTACCGGATGGTTGTCTTGGATAGAATGCTTCTGGATGATCCTGCTCAGGTGGCTGAGATCCTTCCGAGCCAGCACGCTCCTACCTTCTTGCTTTATGGGGCCGAGGCAAATCTCCTTACCCCGGCGGTCGCCGCCGCGATTCTCAAGCTGCAACTGCCCGCTAACGGACTGTTTCTGGTGGGACTTCGCCAAGACGGCCTCGGGCAGATTCGTCTGACGATCTACGCATAAGCTCCCTCTCGCCATTCTCACAGCTCCCCGAGCTTGACAGTGCCCGGGTAATGGTGTAACTGTTTACCTGCAACGCGTAGCCGCGTGAGGGAAGCCTGTGTAAAGCAGGCGCTGCC
>CAYFHV010000118.1:0-165 GCA_964343105.1 uncultured Planctomycetia bacterium
GAGACGCACCAGGGTTTCTTCAGCTCCTCGGTCGTGCGCATGATCGTCTCCTGCAAGAGGTTCGGGATCACCCGCTTCTCCGTCCGGCCGTCGGCCTCCTCGGTGTAGACCACGGTTCCCCGCAGGGTTTTATGCTTGCAGTGCTCGGACCAGGTCTGCGCCAGA
>CAYFHV010000118.1:175-4530 GCA_964343105.1 uncultured Planctomycetia bacterium
CCAGGGTCTCCAGCTCGATGAGCGTCGGCTCCCGCCCCTCCGTCCGGAAGTACGCCTGGATCGCCCGCATCTCCTCCAGATTGAGGGAAAGCTGATGGTCCAGGCTCACCCGCTGGAGCACGGTGTCGCTGGCGGAGCCCAGGTGGACCGTGTCGATCGGCACTGCTGCCGCCGGGATCGGACGCAAGAGCTGCGCGAGCGTCTCCGGCGTCACCACCTCTTGGATGGCGGCGTTGACAAGCAGCTTCTCGCAGATCCGGCTCAAGCCCTCGGAGGAGAGCGGCCCGGTCAGCCGATACTCCTTGGCCGTGTGCACCTGCCGGATGCCGCGGATGCCCAGGTCCTCCGCCCCCTTCTTCAAGGAGTCCTCCACCGGATCGCGTACCCCCGGCCGGTACGTCACCTCGACCCGGTACGACGTACCTAGAGGCCCCTCGGTACGTCGTACCGATCCAGGTACCGGCTCAAAGGCGCATTCCTCGGTGATCGGATCGGCCAGGAGCTCCACGGCGATCCGCCGGCGCTCTTCCTCGGACAGATCCCCGCCGACGTAGTAGACCCGGATCACCTCTGCCCTCTCCACCCCGGAGACGCCCAGGTCCGCGATGTCCCCCTTGAGCCCGTCCGCCTCCGCATCGAGGAAGGCGGCGCGCCGCCGGACGGAGAACCGCCAGAATGCCCCCCGCTCCAGCGTCTTATCGGTGATCATGGATGCTCATCCTCACAGCCCCACCCGCCTGAAGATCGTTCCCACATGGCGCAGGTGCCGTTTCTCGTCGAAGCAGCCCTTCAGCTCCGCCGGGCTGAGATGCCGGCGGACCTGGGGATCCCGCTGCAGCCGCGTCAGGAAATCGGCGCCGCCCTTCCAAGCGGCCAGGGCCTGGCGCTGCACGATCCGGTACGCCGCCGGCCGGGCCAGCCCCTTGCGCATGAGGGCCAGGAGGACCGACTCGGAGAAGATGCGGCCTCGGGTGGCGGCGAGGTTCTCGCGCATCCGCTCCGGATAGACCTTGAGGCCCTTCAGGATCCTCGTCATCTCCTGGATCATGAACTCCAAGGCGCAGGTGGCATCCGGCAAGATCACCCGCTCCGCAGAGGAGTGGGAGATGTCCCTCTCGTGCCAGAGGGCGATGTTCTCCAGGCCGGTCACCGCGTAGCCGCGCAGGAGCCGGCTCATCCCGCTCACCCGCTCGGCCGCGACCGGATTGCGCTTGTGCGGCATCGCCGAGGAGCCGGTCTGCCCTTCGCCGAACGGCTCCTCCGCTTCCAGCACCTCGGTGCGCTGGAGATGCCGGATCTCAGTCGCCATCCGCTCCAGCATCGCCCCGACGATCGCCAGCCGGCAGAGGAAGAGCGCGTAGCCGTCGCGCGGGACGATCTGTGTCGAGATGGGAGCGGGGGTGAGCCCGAGCTTCCGGCAGATGGTTCGCTCGACAGAGGGATCCAGATGCGCGTAGGTTCCCACCGCCCCGGAGATCTTGCCGACAGCCACCCACGCGCGTGCGTCGCGCAGCAGCCGCTCGGCCCGCGTGAGCTCCGCGTAGTGGACCGCGAGCTTCAGCCCCCAGGTGGTCGGCTCCGCGTGAACGCCGTGGGTGCGGCCGACGCAGAGGGTCAGCCGGTGCCTCCGCGCCTGTGCGCGGACCACGCGGCGCAGCTTCGCCAGATCCTCCAGCAGGAGATCGGTTGCCTGTTTGAGCTGCACCGCCGTGGCGGTATCCAGCACGTCGCTGGAGGTGAGCCCCAGATGGAGGTACTGGGCATCCTTCCCCAGATGGGAGGCCAGCTCTTCCAGGAAGGCGACCACGTCGTGGCGGGTGGATTCTTCCATTTGGCGGATCCGGGTGAGATTGAGGCGGGCGCGGCGGCGGATCCGGCGAACGGCTGCCGGCGGGATGACCCCAAGTTTAGAAAGGCCCTCGCAGGCAAGAAGCTCCACCTCCAGCATCGTCCGGAAGCGCGCCTCCTGCCCCCAGATGCGGCCCATGCGCGGGGGCGTGTAGCGGGGAATCATCCGAACTTCATTATAACAGAAGAAGCCCCGGCGCGCGCGTCCTACTTCTCCGGCTCGGCTGTCCGCGGCTTGGCTGTCTCCGGCTCGGCTGCCTCGAGGCCGAAGAAGACCCTCCCCGGCAGCCGGATCCCGGCGGCCGCCGCCCGCTCCCGGATCGCCCAGTCCAGCTCGCTCAGGAGCCGGTTGTGCAGGTCCAGGTCCGGTTCCTCCAGGTTGGCGCGGGTGGAGACCTTGAGATCAATCCTTCCCTCCTCATGCTCAAGAGCCGAAAGGACGCTCTGCCACGGGACGCCGCTGGTGGTGCCGCCCATCCGGAGGTTCTTGGCCAGACAGCGAATGGAGAGCTCCACGTCACCCTCGTTGACGCTCCACTCGATGACCGGCCCGCCGGCTCCCCCCTCAAAGCTCAGCGGCTCCGGGGCGCCCCCGTAGATGTCGCGGAAATGCTCGAGGCGACCGTACCAAACCTGCAGCCGGCCCTGCATCCAGGCCAGCCCCGCCTTCGCGCGGGTCTCCGCGTCGATGAAGCCGACCGACTCCCCCTGGGGCGTGACAAAGGTCCCTTTGAGCGAGCCCTCGACCATCGGCGTGGGAACGGCCGATGCAAGCTCGACCCGGGCCGCGATCTTTTCCAGGACGAAGACCGGCTTCTCGATTTTGCGCTCCTCTCCCAAAAGATCGAGCCGTCCCCGCTGGATCCGCAGGCCATACGGCACAAAGGGCAGCCGCCTCAAGACCGCCTCCCAGTTGACCGCGCCAGCCTGTCCCCCTCCCGCCGGCTGTCCCTGATCCGCCTCCTGCTCCCACGTCGGCCCCATCGGAAGAAACTGCACCCGCGCCAGCAGGGCGTCTCCGTACAGGACATCGAGGATCACGTGGGGGCGGTCCAGCTCGAGCTTCACCGGGATCGGGCGCAGGAACAGCCCCCACCACGGGATCCGCAGCAGAATCCTCTCGGCCTGCAGGAGGCGAGGCCGCTCGGGATCCTCCGGATGCGGCACCACGACCCCTCGCAACTCGACGCCGATCGGCCAGGCCCACCGGGCCGAATCCGACTGAACAGGAACCGCCAGGCGGGCCAGCCGCCCCCGGATCCAGCCCGGCAGGAGGAGAACGCTGGCGATCCCGGACAGGAGGGCGAGCGCCAGCAGCCCCGCCAGGACCTTCCGAAAGAGCCGGCCCTTCACTCCGCCTACTCCGCTTCGGGCGTGTCAGCGTAGAAGAACATCTGCCCCGGCACGCGGATCCCCCGCGCGGCGGCCCGCTCCTTCATATCCAGCTCAACCACGCTGAGGACATAGTCGTGCGGGTCAAAGGCGGGATCCCCCAGGGTGCCGGCGATGCGCACCTCCCACTCGTATTTCCGCTCCTCGTCCTCGACCGCGTGCATGATGTCGGCCCAGGAGACGCCGCCCTCCACCTGGCCCTTGAGATCCAGGTTCTGCACGAGGCATCCCGCGGTGAAGTCCACCTGGCTGCCGTTGGTCAGCGTGAACTCCATCCGGAAGTCGGCGATGCCCCCCTCGATCCAGACCTGGCGGGGCGCATACTGGTAGAGGTTGTAGAAATCCCCGAGCTGCTCGTGGCGGAACCGCATCCTCCCCTGCATGCTCCGGCTCGTGGGCCTGGCCTCGATCCAGACGTCGAGGAAGCCGATCGGCTTGCCCTCCCGCGTCACGAAGTCGCCTCGGCTGGTGAGCCGGACGGTGGGATTGCCGGTCACCGCGGTCAGGCCCAGCGAAAGCTGGACGCGGTCGGCGACGAAGACCGGCTGGCCTTCCCGCATCGATTCGTCAATCACATCCACGCGGCCGTTGGTCGCCCGGATCCCGATCGGAAGGAAGAAGGTGGGCCGCTCGGGCTCCCCCGGCTTCTCCTCCGTCTCCATCCCCTCGAACGGCATCGCAAACCACTCCTGCGAGCGGACCTTCATCCCGCCCGCCAGATGAGTGACGTTTTCCGCGCTCACCTTCATGTGCGGAGACTCCAGGGTGATCTGGACCGGGATCGGTCGGACCAGCCCGCCCCACCAAGGGATCCGGAAGGTCGCCCTCGGGACCTTGATCAGGAACTCCAACTTGCCCACGGGATCCGCCACCCGGAGGTTCTCGATCGTGACCCCCAGGGGCCAGACGGAGCGGACCGAATCGATGGCGACCCGGCCTGCGGGCTGGTTCTTGATGTAGCTCCGCACCGCCCACGGGCCGATGATCTGTCCCGCGGCGAGATAGAGACAGAAGAGGCCCCCCAGGATGAGCGCCAGCCGCTTGACCCAGCGCCGGCGGATCATGATCTCCTTCTCATCGGGCGAATGAAGCCCCGCTTCGCGGGACTCTCCTGG
>CAYFHV010000119.1:0-4523 GCA_964343105.1 uncultured Planctomycetia bacterium
ACGCCCACCCCGACCCCGGTCGCTTCCCGCCCGCCCGCTGCGCTGAGGCGCGTGGTGGCGCTTCCTCGAAGCTTTTGTCCAGAGATGTCCCGCGAAGCGGGGCTTCCTCAAAGCTTTTGTCCAGAGATGTCCCGCGAAGCGGGGCCTCCTCTAGCGCCAGCCGCTGCGCGAGAAGCACGCGGCGTCCCCCCGGCCCGTCGGCCGGAACGATCCGCGAGAAATGCGGCAGGAGCAGGCGCCTGCCCTCCATCGGCATCTGCTCCCCTCCCCACCTGCGCATCAATTCGATGACCCGGGACTCCATCGGCGTCCGCAACCCGTGCCCGAGCTGTGCCAGACAACCCCGCATCGCTTCCCGGAAAAGGGCGGCGGTCTTGCCGCCCTCCAGCCAACCGATTCCATGGAGAAGCGGATGCGCGGTCACCATCCAGAGACGAAAGAGCCGATCCGGAACCTGCGCGAAGACCCCATGGCGGACGATGAGCCGCTTCTCCTCAAGCACCCGGAGCGCCTGGACCACCTGGGAAGAAGAGCGACCGAGCGCCTCCGCGATGGAGCGGACGCGATGCAGCCCCGAGGCGATGGTGCTCAAGGTCTGAATCTCCGAGAGCCGGCTGCGCCGGGACGGAAGCCGCCTCAGGTGCCCCTCGAACTCCTGACGCAGGACCGACTCGGAGCTCAGGAAGAGGCGCTCGAGCATCTCCAGGGCGATCCTCGAGGAGTCGGGCCCGGCCAGAGCGGTGCAGGCCTTCCACTCCCGCAGGAGCAGATCCAGACGTCCTGGATGCCCCTGGGCAAGCTGCATCAGGATATGCTCCCAATCGGAACCCTCCACGCCGGGCAGACCCGCCCGGCGGATGGCTGCGCGACAGGCCTTCTCCCCCAGCGGACCCAGCTCCAGCGTCTCGAACTGGCCGAACAGGAGGGCCAGCCCCTCCCGAAGGATGCCGCGGGCCAGGGCCGGCTCGGAGGAAGAAACCAGATGCATGGTGGAGCTCTGCACCATGATCTTGCGACCCAGCGCCCCGAACGGCTGGCGGACCGGCAAAAGCCCAAGCCGATGAAACTCGTCGATGACGAGGACGACACGGAACCCAGTTTCCTGGGCCAGGATCTCCGGGAGATCCCAGAGAAGATCGTACGCCTCGTCGGACCGGCCCGCCTCGGCCAGCTTCAGCGCCCGGACCGCCGCCGAGACTGTCTGCGGTACCGTGGACTCGCACAGCCGGAGCAGCGGGCCCGGCTGGGTCGGGACGGATGCCGAGCCCTGCGTCTGCAAGACCCCGTAGAGGAGGGTCTGGATGAACCGCAGCGCCCACTCGACCAGGTTGTCCCCTTCCGCCACCTCCAGGTAGACGCGGACGAGCGCAGGGGCAGCCCTTTCCTGGAGCAGGCGCTTGAGCAGTCTGCTCTTGCCGATGCCCTCCGGCCCCAAAAGAGCCAGATTCTGCCGGTATCCGGACTGGAAGCCCTCGATCCTCTTGGCGAGAAGGTCCAGCAGCTCCTCCCGATCAAACCAGAGGTCGTTCACGGCAGGTAATGAAGAGGATTCCGGGGCCGCTGGTGCCTGCGGATCTCAAAATGGAGCGCGGGAACCTCCGTCCGCCCGGTGGAGCCAACTCGGGCGATCACCTGGCGCTGCTGCACGTTCTCACCGCGCGAGACCAGGATCTGTGCCACATAGGCGTAGACGCTGGCGTACCCATCCCCATGGTCGATCACGATCGTCTTTCCAAAGCCCGGCATCCCCTCGCTGGTGAAACTGACCCGCCCGGTGCGCGCGGCCCGGACCTCTGAACCGACCGGCGCCTGGATGTCCACCCCCTTGTTGACTCCGCCCATCCGGCGCGTCCCGAACAGACCGATCACCCTGCCCTCCACGGGCCATACGAATCCGTTGGAAGGCGCCGGAACGGGCCGCTCACCCGCCGACACCACATGGCTCCGCCCTGCCGCCGAAGCCTCTCTCGCCGGGGGGATCCTGACCCCGGCCTCTTCGTGGTAAGGCGTGCAGCCCGCCATCGCCAGCGCCATGAGGAGGGTTGGAGCGGGTGAGCGGAATCGAACCGCCGTTAAGAGCTTGGGAAGCTCCCGTTCTGCCACTGAACTACACCCGCGCTCCCGATGACAGCGCGACACCGCGGGCCAGGATCTGAAACGCTCTGCACCGCCGCATGATCTCCTCCCGCGTCAGGGCGGCCAGGCGGGCCGGCCCAAAGTCCTCGATGGTCACCGAGGCCGCTACCGAGCCGTACTGAATGGCCCGGCAGAGGGTGGCCCAGCTCAGCTGCCTCTGAGTGGCCAGGTATCCCATGCAGGTGCCGGCGAAGGCGTCCCCCGCCCCGGTCGGGTCCACCACCTGCGCCACCGGATAGCCGGGGAGGGAGAAGAAGGAGTCCCGCGAGGAGGCGAGGACTCCGTGCTCTCCCTTCTTCACAATCGCCACCCGGGCTCCCATGCGGGCCAGGCTCTTCGTTGCCTGCACCAGCCCATGAATCCCCGTGAGCAACCGGGCCTCGGAGTCATTCAGGAAGAGAAGGTCTGTCTGCCGCAGCAGCCGCACAAACTCCTTCCGGTTGCTCCGGATCCAGTCCTCCCGCGAGTCGCAGCCGGTCAGCCGGGGAGAGCGGAGCTGCCTTAAGACCCGCCACTGGAGGGAAGGATGAATGTTGCCGAGGAAGGCATGCCTCGCCTCGCGCAGCGACGGGGTGAGCCGGGGATCGAAGGAGCGGAAGACCCCCAGGTTCAGATGCAGGGTCCTGGCCTGAAGGTCGGCGTCGTAACGTCCCCTCCAGCGGAAGGTCCTCCCCTTCTTCCGCTGCAGCCCCTCCCCATTCAATCCATGCCGGGCGAAGAGGGAAAGGTACGGTTTGGGGAAGTCCGTGCCGATCACCGCCACCATCGAGACGTCGGTCCACAGGCGGGCGGCCAGGGCGGCGTAGCTGGCCGAACCTCCCAGCACCTGGCGGACGCTGCCCCACGGGGTTTCGATCGAATCGATGGCGACGGAACCGACGATGAGTAAGCCCAATTAAGAACGTCCTTCCCTCGGCGTGGATAGGGCCGCCTTCAGTTCCCGAGCTGCGGCCTGCGGATCGGACGCACCCGCGACCGCCCTGACAACAGCGACCCGCGTGGCACCCGCCGATAATACCAGCGGGAGGTGATCGAGGTCAATGCCCCCGATGGCCACCCACGGGATCTTCAGGCGGGGCTTCACCTGCCGGATCAGCTCCAGGCCCACGGCAGGATAATCCGGCTTGGTGGGAGTGGAGAAGATGGGGCCTACCGCGATGTAATCGGCTCCCTGCTCCTGGGCTTCGAGGGCCTCGGACAGCGAGTGCGTCGAGCGCCCGACGCAGAGAGAGGAGCCCGCCAGGGAGCGGACCTCCCCCACCGAGAGATCCTCGTGTCCGACATGGACCGCGTCCGCCTTGGCCAGAATCGCCGCCGCCACACGGTCGTTCACCACAAAGAAGATCGAATGGCGCTGCGTGAGTTCCCGCAGCCGCAGGGCGACCTCCAGGAACCGCCGATCCGAGGAATCCTTGTCCCGCCACTGGATGACCTCCGCCCCGCCCCGGATGGCGGCCTCGGCCACCTCGACCGGCTCCCTGCCCTGGATCACCGCGCGGTCGATGATGCAGTAAAGCCTACAATCGGGAAAGGAGATCCTGCTCAAGCGCGTACACCTGGAACCGGATCGAGCCGAGCTCCCTGCCCAGCCCAGCGGACCGCAGGCGGACAAACTCCTCCAGGACCCGCAGCGCCTCCTGGGTCCGCTTCGCGTTGGCCTCAACCAGATCCCGGTACCCTCGGTGCCTGCCGGGCGTGGGGCGCGCCGATGGGCGGCCGGGATCCCTGCGGGAATCCCTCGCCCGGAGGAGCCGCGTTGCAGGGAGGGAGCGGCCGGCCTTGGCCAGGCGATACCGCAGCCTCTGACAGCGGCGGGTGAGCGCCGGATCGCCCAGGATGAAGCGGCAAACCTCCTCGCAGACCCTCAGGCCCTCTCGGGCCCGGTTGAGGTTGGCATCGAGCACCCGGAAGAGCGGCTTCAAGGCCGCGTTCGGGTCCTGCGGATCGCGCGGAGAAGCCGCGATGTGGAGTGGCCCTTCATGAACGGGATGACGAGCACCTTGCCGCCGGTGGATTCCACGGCGGCGCGGCCCACGATCCGGTCCCTCCTCCAGTCGCCCCCTTTGGCCAGGAGGTCCGGCCGGAGGAGCCGGATGAGCTGCAGAGGGGTGTTCTCCGAAAAGATCGTCACGTAATCCACCGGCTTCAACCCGGCGAGAAGCCTCGCCCGCTCCTTCGCAGGCACGGCCGGCCGGCCTGCCCCTTTAAGTCTCCTGACCGAGGCGTCGGAATTGACCCCGACGATCAGGCAATCGGCCCTGGCCTTCACCTTCTCCAGATAATCGAGGTGACCGACATGCAGCAGGTCAAAGCAGCCGTTCGTGAAGGCGATCCGCTTGCCTTGGCGGCGCAGGCGGTCAATGACGCGGACTAACCGGTTCAAAGGA
>CAYFHV010000120.1:0-4470 GCA_964343105.1 uncultured Planctomycetia bacterium
CCGCCGCCGAACAACCTTGAAACAGCGCCTTGAGCCCGGCCATCGACTCAAGGATTTCGTCCCGGACCAAGGCCTCCTGGTAACGCTGCAGGTACTCCAGCAACCAGGCCTTTTCCTTTGTTCCGATCATCTTCTTGCGCCCCCATTCGCCGCGTAGGTTCTATCGATGAGACGCATGAGTTTGAGCGCCTCCTCTGAATTCCCGATCCCAATGGGCCCACCCGTAGCGACCGCCCGGAAGAAATGATCCACCTCCGATTGCCATGAGGTGTTCACGTCAAACCGAATCTGCTCCTCATCGCTCCAGGTCGCCGTGGGAGCGGTGGTCCGGTTCTTCGCGATGGTCATGACCTCTTCACCGTAGGTACCGGAGGCAGTCAAGAGCCCATTGATCACGATGTATCCCGTCTCCAAAAAGATCTCGAAGGAAAAGAGGTGCCTCCACTGTGTCATTGTGGAGTGGAGGGAGGCGACGACGCCTCGCTTGTTTCGGTAGATCGCAAAAACGTTGTCCTCCACATCGAGCTTCCAATAGAGATTCGAGATAACGGCCATGACCTCTTCAAAATCTCCGGCCATCATCAGGAAAAGATCCAGCATATGGATCCCCTGGTCCATCAAGATGCCTCCACCGGCAAAGGCCCTTTGCGAGCGCCAATCGCTGTAGAAGCTTTCATCCACACTCTTCCCGTAGCGACCTCTCATCCAGAGGATCCGCCCGTAGATGCCAGAATCGATCAGCTCCTTCGCCCTCTTCACGCTCCCGTGGTGGCGATGATTGAAACCGTACATGAGCTTCCGGCCGCAGGCACGCTCAACCGCTATGATCTCTTCCACATCCTGGGCACAGAAAGCGGGCGGCTTCTCGCAGAAGACGTGCTTACCGGCCCGAAGGGCCTCAAGGGTGAGCGATTTATTCAGATAATTCGGGGTGCAGATAAACACCGCCTCTACCTCTTTATCGGCAAGCAGCTCCTGCGCGCTCGTGTAGCCACGCACGCTGCCACCTAAGGCAACGGAGGGCTTCGGATCGGCCACCGCGACCACCTGCCCTTTCTCATGCGCGCTGATCGTCTCGTATCGGATGCGGCCCATCTTCCCGAATCCAATGATCCCCACGCGGGTCACCCGCTCCTTCGAGGCATCCACGGATCGCGCCTCTAGCGCTGTCAATGGGTTGGACATGCCGAGGCCCCTTGTTTCAGCATTTCAAAGAAATCTGCACAGGCCTTCCGCAGCCGCTCATCGTTCGAATACCTGCCCCGGAAGAGATGCCCCGGGTCGCGCATCAGGACCAGCGATAAGTCGGCACCCACGTTCTTCTTATCTCGGGCGAGCGCTCCGAAGAAGGCCCCCTGCGGAATCTCCTCCTCTCCAAAACCAGCAAGGTTCCTTGAAAGAAGCAGATGAAGCTCCTCATAGACAGAGGCCTCCATGAGGCCGAAACGCCAGGAGACGAAATTGGCCAGGTCCATTCCGATCGTCACGGCAATCCCATGGGGAATCCGAAAGGCGGTGGCGCTCTCGATGGCGTGGCCGAAGCTGTGCCCGTAGTTCATGACAAGGCGCTCGTTGCGGTCGAACTCATCGAGCTCGATCTTCTCCTTCTTGATCTCCAAGGAGCGACGGATCGTCTTCTCGAGAGCATGCCTATCCTCAAGGAGCTTCGGGTAATCGGCGGCGATCCTGCGGGTATCCTCCCAGCCGGCGATGACGTGGACCTTGATCATCTCGCCGATCCCGGAGCGGATCTCGAGCTGCGACAACGTGTCCAAGAGGTCGGTTGAGATAAAAACCCCATCCGGCGGGGTAAATGTGCCGAGCTGATTTTTGGTCCCCGCCACATTGACCGAGGACTTGGATCCGATGCAACTGTCCGCCTGGGCGAGGAGGGTGGTCGGGTAATAGCGCCAGCGGATCCCCCGGTGAAGAATGGCGGCGATGAAGGCGGCGATGTCCTGGAGGATCCCTCCTCCCACAACCACGAGCGTGTGGTCCCGCCGAACGCCGTGATCGATGAGATGCTCGATGTACGCGGGAAACCGCTCCAGCGACTTGTTCTCTTCGGTGGCTTCAATCCGGAGGACCGAAGACCCCTGCAGAGCCGCCGCCAGCGGCTTCTCGTAGAGCGCAGCCACTTTCGCATCAATCAAAAGGTGCTCTTTGGGTCCCAGGCCCTCTGCGAGACCTGCAAAGGGGCCGCCAAATCGGACCCGGTAAGGCCCCCGGTGCGATTGGATGACAAGCTCCTCGCGCCGCAGCTCAGGCACAGGTGAATCCTCCATCCACCACGATGTTCTGACCCGTCATGTAGGTGTTCTCGGGGCTCACCAGAAACCGAATCCAATGGGCGACTTCGATGGGCGCTGCCGCCCGCTTTAATGGAACAGAGGCTGCCATCTTCTTCATCCCTTCCGGACCTAAAATCCTGCGGGTAAGATCTGTCTCGATAAATCCGGGTGAGACGCAATTGACCAAGACGTTGTGCCGGGCCCCCTCAAGAGCCAGAGCCCTCGTGAGCCCGAGGAGCGCCGACTTACTCATGGAATAGGGAGCGCGCCCCACCTTGCTCACCACCCCCAGGATCGATCCGATCTGTACAATCCGCCCAAAGCGACGCCGCTTCATCCCCGGCAACACCGCTTGCGAAAGCAAAAAAGGCGCTCGGACATTGACCTCTTGGATCCGATCGTAGACTTTGAGCGCCACCTTTTCGATCGGACCCACCTCATTGATCCCGGCATTGTTGACGAGGACAGAAAAATCCATTCCCCGGACCCTCTCTGCGAATGCCTCCAGCTGGCCTGAATCTGAGAAATCCACCTGGAGGTACCGGCAGCCGGCGGGACCCTTTCCGTTGGAGCCGGTCCCTGTCACGGTGACATCGAAGCCAGATTTCTTAAGCTCTGTGGCGGTGGCGAACCCGATGCCCCGCGTCCCTCCTGTGACCAGAGCCTTTCTACCCTTCATAGCCGAAGAGCTCCTCACCAAACCGGATCAAGCAAGCGGCCTCCCTCAAGGAAAACAGAGGAATCATCTCCCGGATCTTAGGGCTCAGCATCGCCGCCACCTCCTCACAGAGTCCCGCCTTTGACTGTGGGGCGAAGGTGGGAAGGGGCAACTCCACCCACTCTCCCTTGGACTCCACCTTCCGGAAAAGTTTCTCCAAGGGACAGAGCCGATATGAGGAAGAGGCGGTGTGCACCTCCACCGACCAGCGGCCGGCGGACCCCCAGTCGGAGTGGTAGGAGAAAGGAACCCCCTCTTCGGAGATTCCGGATCCCACAAAAACAGAACCGCTGGGATGCCAGCTTAAAGACCCTGTGCGCCGTCCAGACCATTCCTTTGGGAATCCGATCAGCCGATGGGCCATGCTGATCGGATGGAGCGAGTTGACAACCCCCCAACGGGCCAACTCCTCCTCCGGGAAGCGCTGTTCCCAGTCTGAAGAAATGATCTCGGTAAAGGTGTAGGTGCAGCTTGTCACCCCCCCTTCCTTCTCCACTCGCCAACGGCATTCGAGGAAGGAGGGGTACGCCACCCGGTTGTAGGCGCAAACGCCAAGAACCTTTTTCTTCTTCAACTCTTCGTCCAGGGCCTCGATCTGGCGGGACCAGAGGGAGATCGGTTTCTCCACCAGAATCTTCCGGAATCCCAGGGCACACAGATGCCGTGCCGCGGGAACCAAGGAGACCGTGGATGTCGCCACAATTCCCAACTCCTCGGGATCGACCGAAGTGGAAAATCGCTCGAAGCCGCCAGCGATCTTCTCGATGCCTGGCTTATGGACAAGTTCCCGAAGACCCTCCGGGGAACGGCTCACCACCCGGATCCTCTTCACTCCCAGGGCCTCGAGGGCCTCAAGGTACTGACGGCCCATCTTGCCGTAGCCTACGATCGTGACACGAGTGTTCGAAAAATCGGCCGCCGCAAGAGCGGTGCGCACCTGTGCAGCAGAAAAGAACCGCTCCTTCTGTTGAGGAAGCTCAGCTACGTGACTAGACACGGCTCGGCCTCCAGGTGCTCACACCCTTCTAGCAATTCGCGATGACTCCTTAAGAAATGCGCCCCGATGGTGATCCGATGGAAGTTCTTCGCCGGAGGAATGACATCCGAATGCGCACGGAGGATAGCGAAAAAACGCCGTTGCAACTCCTCATCCTCCTCGGAAGGCTGGAAAGCCGTTTGAAGTCTCTGATGCATCTCGATGGCAAGCCCTGCAATCTCATCCGGCGTATTCTCAAGCAACTGGATCCCCTTGCGATCCTCGATCTCCCTCCTCAACGTTAAACTGGTCGACAAGAGCCGATTCGAAAAGACCTCACAAAAAGTGAGGAGACGCCCCTTTTCAGTGGAGTAGTAATTTTTGGGAATAAAGAGACTCCCCTGGTATGTCGCGCTGTAAACTTCTACCAATGGGGCAAGGTTGACAAACCCGATAGGCTTTCGGAATACCGCCGGCAGTCCCAC
>CAYFHV010000121.1:0-4448 GCA_964343105.1 uncultured Planctomycetia bacterium
CCTGGGGCGGACGGATGACGACGCGGATCGGAAGGTCTTGCTCCCGGGCGAACTCGAAGTCCCGCTGGTCGTGGGCCGGGACCGCCATGATGGCGCCGGTGCCGTATTCCATGAGAACGTAGTCGGCCACCCAGACGGGCATCGCCTCGCCGTTGACCGGATTGACGGCAAGCGCCCCGGTCGCCACACCCTCCTTCTTCTGCCCCTCGGCGACCCGGTCCTCCCGCGACTTCCTGCGCACCCGCTCGATGAAGGCGCGGACCTCCTTCTCCTGAGGCCGGCCGCGGATCAACGCCTCGATGAGCGGATGCTCCGGCGCCAGCACGACGTAGGTGGCTCCGAAGATCGTGTCCGGCCGGGTCGTGAAGACCGGCAGCTCGGCTCCCAATTCCTTGATCCGGAAACGGATCTGGACCCCCTCGCTGCGGCCGAGCCAGTTGCGCTGCATGGTGAGCACCCGCTCCGGCCAATCCCCCAGCTTGGCCAAATCGTCCAAGAGCGGCTGGGCGTAGGCGGTGATCTTCAGGAACCATTGCTCGAGCTGCTTGGATTCGACCGGCGTGGAGCAGCGCCAGCAGCCGTCCTGCACCACCTCCTCATTGGCCAGCGTCGTCTGACAGCTCGGGCACCAGTTGACCGGCGCCTTCGCCCGGTAGGCCAGCCCCTTCTCGAGCATCTTGAGGAAGATCCACTGATTCCAGCGGTAATAGGAAGGATCGCTCGTCACCACCTCGCGGTCCCAGTCGTAGGAAAGCCCCAGGCGCTTGAGCTCCCCGCGCATCTCACGGACACACTCCATCGTCCAGGCGGCAGGATTCACACCCTTCTTGATGGCCGCATTCTCCGCCGGCTGGCCGAAGGCGTCGAATCCCATCGGATGCAGCACGTGGTAGCCCTGCGCCATCCGGAACCGGGCCAGGACATCGCCGATCGTGTAGTTGCGGACATGGCCCATGTGGATCCGGCCGGAGGGGTACGGGAACATCTCCAGCAGGTAAAACTTTCCTTTAGCGGCACCAGGGACCGTTCCGGTACCTGGTACCGAAGCGCGGAAGACGCCGGCCTCAGCCCAGCGCCTCTGCCACTTCGGTTCGATCTCGGAGAAAAGGTAGCCCATCGTCGGAACAAACTAGTCTAGCAGGAGCCGGAAAGGTTGACAACGCGAGGGGAAGGCCGGTAGACTTATTTTCTACTTAAGGGGCTGTAGCGAAATGGGATCGCGCCTCCATGGCATGGAGGAGTTGAGAGTTCGATTCTCTCCAGCTCCACCATTTTCCCCTCCTAGCAGATCCTTCAATGCTTCTCCCATCGATTGAAGGGTGAACTGCAGTGCTGTGCTGAGGTATTGTACGTGGCAGACTCCCCGGCAATCCTTTCGAAGCGTCGGCTTCCCCCGCGCTCTCTGGTCCGGCTTATTTCGGTTTTCCGGCGGTGTGCTACAATTGAGGGCGATTCGCCGAGGTGGTGAAACTGGCAAACACGCGGCTCTCAAAAGGCCGTGGGGGAAACCCCTTGAGAGTTCGACTCTCTCCCTCGGCATAAACCCGAAAATGGCCGAATTCAAACCGAAGATCCTGTTGGTGGATGACGAGGCGGAGGCGCGCGAGGGGCTGGCGCGAGCCCTGCGGGCGAAGGGCTACGAGGTGCTGGAGGCGGGGACCGGCGGGGAGGTTCTCCCCCGCGCCCGCAGCGAATGGCCAGCGCTGATCATCCTGGACATCGTCCTGCCCGATCTCCCCGGCACCGAGGTGTTCAAGACCCTCCGCGCCGATCCGATCACCAAGGCGATCCCCGTGCTGCTCCTCACGGCCAAGCCGGACATCCTGGACCAGGCCGGCGTGCAGATTCCGGAATTCCAGTCAAGGTCGGATCGTTACTTCGAGAAGCCCGGCCGGCTGGAGCATCTCCTGACGACGGTTCAGGAGATGCTCACCGGGAAGCGGTAGGCGCCCCTTCCCGGCCGGGAAGGGGTCAGCGCGTTTCCTAGAAGTCCAGCCCTTGCTGGGCGGGCACCCCGCTCTTCATCGGGTGCTTAACCTCCCGCATCTCGGTGACCAGGTCCGCCGCCTCGACGATCTCCGGGGGGGCGTTGCGGCCGGTGAGGATGAGGTGCATCTCGGGGGGCTTTGAGCGGATAAGCTCCAGCACGTCCTCCAATCCGATCAGCTTGAAGTCCAGGTAGCCCAGCGCGTAGTTGACCTCATCCAGGATCACCAGATCGTACTGCCCTGAGCGGATCCGCTCGCGGGCAAGCGTCATCGCCGCCTGGGCCGCCTCAACGTGCTCCTCGAACGGCTTCCTGTCCCCCATGATCTTCACGAAGCCGCGCCCGAGCTGCAGGACCTCCATCTGGGGGTGGAGCCGTTTGGCCAGCTCCAGCTCCCCGTACACCACCGGCCAGTCCCCCTTGAAGAACTGGATCACGAGCACCCGCATCCCATGCCCGAGCGCCCGCATGGCGGCCCCCAGCGCGGCCGAGGTTTTTCCCTTGCCGTCACCGGTGTAGACGACGACCAGGCCTTTGCGCTTCGAAGGGGGCGGCATGCGCTGGCGCCTCAGCCCTCGAGGAAGAGGCCCATCCGGCGGAACTTCTCGTGCCGCTGGGCAAGGAGCCGCTTGGGATCCAGCTCCGAGAGCTCCTGGAAATTCCGCTGGAGCGCCTGTTTGAGGAACTCGGCGGTTGCCTGCGGATCCCGGTGGGCGCCGCCCAGCGGTTCCGGCACCACCTCGTCGATCAGCTTCAGATCGAGGAGATCCTGCGCGGTGAGCTTCAGACATGCGGCCGCCTCGGGCGCCTTGGCCCGGTCCTTCCAGAGGATCGCCGCGCACCCCTCCGGCGAGATGACCGAATAGTAGGCGTTCTCCATCACCAGGATCCGATCCCCGATCCCGATCCCCAGCGCTCCGCCCGATCCCCCCTCGCCGATCACGGTCACCACGATGGGAACCGGCAGCTGAGCCATCTCCCGCAGGTTGTAGGCAATCGCCTGCGCCTGACCGCGCTCCTCCGCCCCGACCCCGGGATAGGCGCCCGGGGTATCCACCAGGCAGAGGATCGGCAGACCGAATTTCCCCGCCATCTGCATGAGGCGGATCGCCTTGCGGTACCCTTCCGGATGGGCCGAGCCGAAGTTGCGGTACAGATTCTCCTTCGTGTCCCTTCCCTTCTGATGGCCAACCACCAGGAGCTGGAACCCCTCGAACCGGGCCAGGCCGCTGATCAGGGCCTTGTCGTCGGCAAAGAGCCGGTCGCCGTGCAGCTCGATGAAGTCCGTCATCAGCATCCCGACGTAGTCGAGCGTGTACGGGCGCTTCGGGTGACGGGCCATCTGAACCCTCTGCCAGGGCGTGAGCTGCTGGTAAACCTCGCGGCGGGCGTGCTCCAGCTTTTCCTCGAGCTGCTGGATCTCCCGCTCGAGATTCAGCGCCCGGCTCTTGGAAGAGGAGAGGCCCTTCAGCTCCTGGATCTTCTCCTCCAGCTCGATGATGGGGCGCTCGAAATCGAGGGTGAAGCCGTTGGCCACGCGGGTTAGTCGACGACCGTGACGGGGGTCCCCTCCGGCAGGAGGACGTACAGCTCTTCCACATCGGCGTTGGTGAGCCGGATGCAGCCTTTCGTCACCGGCTTGCCGATGGTTTCCGGGTTGTTGGTGCCGTGGATTCCGTACTCGGGCAGATCAAAGCCCAGCCACCGGCTTCCCAGGGGATTCCCCGGATCGCCGGGAGGGACGATCCCCTTCCAGGCTGGATCCTTGAGGCGGCTGGCGATCCTGAACTCCCCCGCGGGCGTAATGCCCCCTTCCCCGGTTGAGCAGCGATACGTCTTGAAGATCTCCTCGCCGTTCTTGAGCGAGAGCACATTCTGGGATTTGTCCACGATGACCGAGAAGGAAACCGCCGGGATCTTCAGCGCCTGGCCCACGCGGATGAGATCCCCCTGAATACCGTTGGCGCTCCGGAGCAGCTCCACCGTGGTTTTCTTGGCGCGCGCGATCTTCGAAAGGGTATCGCCGGGCTGCACCGTGTACAGCTCCTGCCCCGGGCTGCGGGCGGTGGAGAGGACCCCCTGCACGTTGACCTCCCCCAACCGCTGCTGGGCCGATTCCGCCGTCTGCGGGTCGGGATTGAGCTGAAGCACCTCCTCGTAAAGCGTCCTGGCCTCCGCAAGGTCGCCGCGGGCCCGGGCGGCCTCGGCGCGCGCAAAGAGCACCTTCGGATCGCGAGCAGTCGGCGAGGGCGGCGCGGCCGGCGCCGGGGGCGCGCTAGAAGAGGGGATCGCCGGCGGCGAACCGGCCTCCGGCCGGCGCATCAGCGCCCAACCGAGTCCGAGCAAGAGAATCGCCGCGCCCCCCAGCCCGATCAGCCATCCTCTTCGATTCATCGCTCCGGCTGGCGCCTCCGCTCTCGGGGCGGAACCGAGGGTTCCATCCCCGACGATCCTCCTTCAA
>CAYFHV010000122.1:0-4429 GCA_964343105.1 uncultured Planctomycetia bacterium
GTTCTTATGCGAGGAGGGGGCGTGAAGATTACTGATTTTGTTCGGGAGCGGGCCGTCAGCGTGAGCCTGACGGCCACGAACAAGGAAGGGGTGATCCGGGAGCTCGTGCAGCTTCTGGTCAGGGCGGGCGAGATCAAGCCGGCGGAGGAGGAGAAGATCGTGCCGGTGCTTCTGGCGCGCGAGGCGTTGGGATCCACCGGGATCGGGCAGGGGGTGGGCATCCCCCACGGGAAGACCAACGCAGTCCGCCAGCTCGTGGGCGCCTTCGGCATCTCGAAGCGCGGGGTGGGCTTCGACTCGTTGGACGGAGAGCCGGTGCAGATCTTCTTCCTCCTGCTGGCTCCGGAGGACTCGGCCGGACCGCACCTGAAGGCCCTGGCGCGGATTTCCCGGTTGCTGAAGGATCGCTACTTCCGCGAGGAGCTGAAGGAAGCCAAGGATGAAAAGCAGCTTATCCGGATCATCCAACAGGAAGATCAGAAGAACGTCTAGGCCTTCCGGAAACCTGCGGAACCTGCTGCAGGATGGAGGGCCCTTGGATCACATCCTCCCCCCCGAGGTGAGCGTGCAGGACTTCTCCAGCAACAGAGCGAGGAAGATCGGCGCCAGACACGGTCTGGGTCGGCTGCGGATCGAGAGACGAGTTGCCCTCCTTGCGGGCGGGCGCAAGGTGACCTTTTCGTATCGGATCCAGCGGCTGGGCAAGAGCACCCGGCGATTCCTCTTCGGCAGCGAGCTCAGGCTCCGCCTGCTGGATGCGCATTTCAACCGGGTCGGGGAGGCGGCGGGGGTGAAGCACTTCAGCGTGGTGGATCCCTCCGCGCGGATCGAGCTGTGTGGCTCGCTGGATCGGCCGGCCCGCCTCTGGCACTTCCCCCGGGAGGCGAGGGGCCGCACCCATCGCGGGATCGAGAGGATCTACCGGGGCTTGAGCCTGGTCTGCGTGTGGGAGGTGGATGGGCATGCCCGCCGTCCCTGGACCACCCGCTACGCCCTTTCCATCGAGGACGCCGGCGATGCGGACTAAAGGACCCATCCCGATGCTGCGCAAACGGCTTCACATCCGGAATCGCCAGGGCCTTCATGCCCGGCCCGCCGCCCTGTTCGTGCAGGTTGCCAACCGCTTCAAGGCCACCATCCGGGTCCGCAAGGGAGGGCAGGAGGTGGACGGCAAGTCCATCATGGGGCTGCTGACCCTGGCGGCCTCGCGGGGTGCCACGATCGAGGTGACCACCCGGGGCTCCGATGCGGCCGATGCCCTGCATGCCCTGGAGCAGATCATCTGCCGGACGGACCCGCCTGCGGTGGTCACGATCCTGAGGCACCGTTCCAGCCATGGCGCGTCGACCGACCACTCGTAAGGTTCCTTCCCGTCTGCGTGAAGAATCCCAGATGGTGACCCTCAAGGGGGTCCCCGCCTCCGATGGGATCGCCATCGGGCCGGCGTTCCTCCTGGACAGCGAGGAGGTGACCGTCCACAAGCAGCCGGTGCCGGCCTCCGCGATCCCGCAGGAGATTGCCCGGTTTGAGGAGGCCCTGCTGCAGACCCGCCGCGAGATCGTGGGGATTCAGGAGAAGATCTCGAAGGAGCTGGGGGTGGAGCACGCGGAGATCTTCAACGCGCATCTCATGTTCCTGGAGGACCGCGCCTACATTGACGAGGTGATCGGCCGCTTGAAAGGCGAGCAGCTCAACGTCGAGTTCATCTTCATGGAGGTTCTCCGCAAGTACGTCGAGGCCCTCTCGAAGGTGGAGGACGAATACCTGCGGGAGCGGATCAGCGACGTCCAGGACGTGGGCCGGCGGATCTTGAGGAACCTCACGGGGCTGAAGCGCCAGTCGCTGGCGGATCTGGCACAGCCGGTCGTCGTGGTGGCCTACGACCTGTCGCCCTCCGATACGGCCACCATGCACCGGCAGCACGTGATCGGGTTCATCACCGACATCGGCGGGCGGACCTCCCATACCGCGATCATGGCCAAGTCGCTGGAGATTCCCGCCGTGGTGGGTCTGCAGGCGGCGACCCAGCGGGTGCAGGCCGAGGACCTGGTGATCGTGGACGGCACCTCCGGATCGGTGATCGTCCGGCCGGATCCGGAGACCGTCCGGCATTACGAGGAGCTGAAGCGCAAGTACGAGAGCCTTGACCAGGCCCTGCTCAAGGTCCGGGATCTTCCGGCGGAGACCCCCGACGGGCAGAGGGTGCAGCTCCTGGCCAACATCGAGATGCCGGAGGAGATCCCGTCGGTGATCGCCCACGGGGCGGAGGGGATCGGGCTGTACCGGACGGAGTTCTTCTACCTCAACCGCAGCGACCTGCCGACCGAGGAGGAGCAGTTCGAGGCGTACCGCCATGTGGCCAAGGCGATGGCGCCGCGGCCGGTGGTCATCCGGACGATCGACCTGGGCGGGGACAAGTTCCTCTCGGAGCTGAAGGTGCCGCGGGAGATGAACCCCTTCCTCGGCTGGCGGGCGATCCGCTTTTGTCTCGCCCGGCCCGACATCTTCAAGGTGCAGCTCCGGGCCATCCTGCGCGCCTCGGTCTTCGGCAAGATCAAGCTCATGTATCCGATGATCTCTGGCGTCGAGGAGATCCAGTCGGCCAACCGGATCCTGGGAGAGATGAAGGCGCAGCTCACCGCGGAGGGTAAGCCCTTCGATCCCAACCTGGAGGTCGGGGCGATGATCGAGGTGCCCTCGGCCGCGCTCACCATGGATCTCCTCGCCAAGGAGGTCCGCTTCTTCTCGATCGGCACGAACGACCTCATCCAGTACTCGCTGGCCGTCGACCGGGTCAACGAGAAGATCGCCTATCTCTACGAGCCGACGCATCCGGCGATCCTTCGCCTCGTCCGCCAGATCATCCAGGTGGCGCACGACAACCACCTCTGGGTGGGGATGTGCGGGGAGATGGCGGGGGAGCCGGCCCTGGCGCTCATCCTCCTGGGCCTGGGCCTGGACTCGATCTCCACCAGCCCCGTGAACCTCCCGCGGATCAAACAGGTGATCCGGGCGGTTCCCAGTTTTCGCGCCAAGGAGGTGGTGAAGGAGGTCTTCCGCCTGACGACGGGAAAGGAAGTGGAGGCGTACGCGAAGTCGCGCCTCTGCGAGTTCCTCCCGGAGTTATGCGCCTCCTAGACGACCTTCAGGCCCTGCGCAGGGTGGATCGGGCCGACATGCTCGGCCGCGCGGCCGCCCTGGGGAGGGAGGCGCTCGAGGGCTGGCGCAGGGGCCTTGGCTGGCGGGTGCCCGCCCGGATTCGCTCCTGCCGCCAGGGGCTCTTTCTCGGAGTGGGCGGCTCGGCCATCGGCGCGGACCTCCTTCAGGGAATCTCCGCGGATTCTCTGTCGAGGCCGCTCGTGGTGAACCGCACCTACACGATCCCCTCCTGGGTGGGCCGCGACACCCTCGTGGTGGCCTGCAGCTACTCCGGCAACACGGAGGAGACGCTCTCCGCTGCGGAGCAGGCGCGCCGCTGCGGCGCACGGATCCTTGCGATCTCTTCCGGCGGCCGCTTGGCCGACTGGGCCAGGCGGCACGGCGCCCCGTTGCTGAGGATTCCGCCCGGCTTGCCGCCCCGGTCCGCGCTGGGGTATGTTGCGTTCGGCCCTTTGGGCCTTCTCTCTCGTCTGGGATGGATCCGCGCAGACCGGCTGGGGGTGGAGTCGGCCTGCGCCGGGCTGGATCGGTTCATCCGGGGGCGGCTCGTTCCCGCCGTCCGTGCGAGCCGCAATCCGGCCAAGCGGCTGGCCGAGGCGCTGGCCGGCCGGTTCCCGGTGGTGTACGGGGCTTCGGACGGATGGGAGGGGGTCGCCTACCGGTGGCGGACGCAGTTCGAGGAGAATTCGAAGACGCTGGCCTTCCATCATCTCTTTCCGGAGGCGACCCACAACGAGATCTCCGGATGGCTTAAACCGGCCGGCCTTGTGCGCCGCATGGCGGCGCTCTTCCTCTTCGACCGGGCTGTGCACCCTAGAACGCTGCGGCGCATGGAATTCACACGGGGCATCGTCCAACGGCAGGGGGCGCGTGTCATCAGCCTCTCCGTGCCCGGCGGTTCCCGCCTGGAGAGGATCCTGAAGCTCGTTGCCCTGGGGGATTTCACCAGCATCTACCTGGGGATTCTATACGGGGTGGATCCGACCCCGGTGGAGCGGGTGGAGGCCTTGAAGCGGTACCTGCGCCGGTGACCCCACCCGCGGCATCCTTGCGCAGGCCTCTGTTCCCGGCCACCCTCGGGTGCGGGGATTCGCAGAGCGCTTGCGGACCCCAGCGAGGTCCGCTGCGCTCTGCCTCGACCCTCGCTCTCCCCGGAGGGGAGCTTCGCTGGGGAACCTTGCCCGCTCGGGTCTCGGAAGTCTGCTCACCCCGCACCCGTCGGATGGCCTGGGAGCGGGGTCCGAGCCCGGTTCCCGCGAGGGGAGGGGCC
>CAYFHV010000123.1:0-4408 GCA_964343105.1 uncultured Planctomycetia bacterium
AGATGGATGCGCGTTCACGGTCCTTGATGGAGACAAACAGGCCGCCATTTTCACCGAGAAATTCATCGTCGTCGATCTGAGGCCCACCGACTCCGGCGGCATTTCTGCGACGCTTGTTTTCGAAGGCACGCTTGGTCCTTTCTCACTGGAGATGGCAGATCTGGGCGGTGACAGGTATGAGTTGCGCAGCATGGTAGAGTTGCCTGGGCTCTTGGGGGATGGGTTTATTCGTCTACTGCAGAACCCGGCTTATCAACAGTATTGGGTTTAGGCGCTTGCCGTGCTAACTGGGTGCTAACAGAACAGGCCGAACCGGCATGAAAGACGGGGAATCAGGCAGGAAACGGGATTGGCGTAAGACCTACTCAGCCCAACGATTAGGAAACAAGGGCAACCAGGACGGAAGCACCGAGGGGATTTCGTAAACAGCGGGTCGGAGGTTCGACTCCTCTCGCCGGCTCTTCTTATCCATGTGGGCACTGCTCGCTGAACGAAACTTCCGGTGGCTTTGGCTGGGGCAGCTCTGCTCTCAGTTCGGGGATCGGCTGACTCAGCTGGTGCTCGTGGCGCTCATCACCACGCGCGCCTCCGGCTCCACCCTGAGTCTGGCGAAGGTGCTGGTCTGGACCTCCCTGCCGGCCCTCCTGGTCAACCCGGTCGCCGGGGCGTATGTGGACCGATGGGACCGCAAGCGGACGATGATCGCCTGCGACCTCCTCCGGATGGCGGTCATCCTGGCCCTGCCGTGGCTGGCGGGATGGCGGCTGCAGATCCCTTTCTACGCGGCGATCTTCGTGATCTTCTCCGTGGCCGGCTTCTTTGTACCGGCGCGGCTGGCCATGATCCCGGACGTGGTCCCGCCCGACCGGCTGGCCCAGGCCAACGCGATCTTCACCAGCTCGGGAATGATCGGCTCGACATTGATCCTCCTCGTGGGGGCGCTCTTGGTCGAGTGGTTCGGGGCGGACCGCAGCGCCCTGGTGAACGCCGCCAGCTACGCCGCGTCGGCCGCGTTCATTGTGCCGATCGTGCGCAAGACCAGGCGCGGCGGGGCAGACGGCCCATCCACCCGGCTCATCGTCGTTGAGGTCTGGGAGGGGATCCGGCAGCTGTGGAGCCACGGGGACACACGGCGGATCGTGGGCCTGCTGGGCCTGCTCATGGCCGGAGCGGGGGCGACCCTCGTCCTCGGGACCATCCTCGTGCAGCGTTCCCTCCACACGGTCACGAAGGACATCGGCTTCCTCAGTCTCTGGCTGGGATTGGGGATGCTGGCCGGGTCCCTGGCCTACGGGCGCTGGGCGACCCGCTGGCTGAAGCGCCGGGTGCTGGGATTGGCCTTCCTGGGGACGGGTCTTGTGCTTGGTCTCTTCGTGGCTGCGGTGGGATTTCTGCAGTCCCGGTGGGCGGCCTCTTTCTCGGCCGGTTGCCTCGGCTTTTTCCTGGCGCCGGTTGGGATCGTCACGAACACGCTGGTCCACGAGGCGCACCCGGAAACCCTGCATGGCCGGATCTTCAGCAGTCTGGGGATCGTGGTGAACTCGGCCTTCATCCTGAGCATGCTGACCGCCGGCTGGCTGGGTGAGCGCAGCAGTGAATCCGCCCTTCTGGCGGGGATCGGCGGCCTCTTTGCGGCAGGGGGGCTGACTCTGCTATACTATCGCAGGGGACAGAGAGGATAACCCGAGGATCGCATGGGCGCAGCGGCCGTCACGGTCACAGAGGCAACGTTCGAGGCAGAGGTTCTGAAATCCAAGACACCGGTGGTGGTGGATTTCTGGGCGGAGTGGTGCGCTCCGTGCAAGGCGGTCTCTCCGATCCTGGAGGAGCTGTCGCAGAAATACCGCGGGAAGGTCACCGTGGCCAAGGTGAACGTGGATCAGAACGCCAACATCGCCGTCCAATTCGGGATCCTCAACATCCCCACCCTCATCTTCTTCAAGAACGGCCAGGAGGTGGACCGGCTGGTGGGTCTTCAGCCCAAGGCCCAGCTGGACGCCAAGATTCAAAAGCTGGCCGGATAGCACGTTCCCTCCGTGTCTGTTCGGACAATCGCCGTCTGCTGCTCCGGCGACGGAACCAACCTGCAGGCGATCCTCTCGGCCATCCGGCGCGGGGTGCTCAAAGCCCGCGTCGGCGTCATGATCTGCGACAACCCCAGCGCGTATGCCCTCGTGCGGGCCCATCGGGCGAAGATCTCTGTGGTCGTGATGGACGGCAAGGGATTCCGGTCGCGGCAGGCCTTCGATCGGGCGCTGGCCCGGGTGGTGGATCGGGCGGGCGCCCGCCTCATCGTGCTGGCCGGATTCATGCGGATCCTCTCCCCCTGGTTCGTGCGCCGCTACCGCGGGCGGATCCTCAACATCCATCCGGCGCTCCTGCCGGCCTTTCCTGGAACGCACGCGGTGCGGGATGCGCTGGCGCACGGGGTCAAGGTGACCGGCGTCACCGTCCATCGGGTGGATGAGCGGGTGGACCATGGGCCCATCCTGGCGCAGGCAGCCGTCCCCGTGCATGCAGGGGACTCCGAGGAGAGTCTGCATGAGCGGATCCACCGGGTGGAGCACCGGCTGTACCCGCGCGTGATCCAGAGGATGCTCAATGGCAAGCGCTAGGGGGGCGCGGGGGCGCTCAACGCAGGCACGGGTGAAGGAGATCCTCGCGCGCGAGATCCTTGACTCCCGCGGCCTGCCGACGGTCGAGGCCGACGTCATTCTGGAGAACGGCTGCCCTGGCCGGGCGGCGGTCCCCAGCGGCGCCTCCACCGGAAAGTTCGAGGCGTGGGAGCTGCGGGACGGCGACAAGGGGCGGTTCGGCGGCAAGGGGGTCCAGAAGGCGGTCGGATCGGTGCGGAAGGTGATCGCCCCGGCCCTGAAAGGGATGAACGCCCTCGAGCAGGAGCGTATCGACGAGAAGCTGATCGCCCTCGACGGCACACCCAACAAAACCCGGCTGGGGGCGAACGCCATCCTCGCTGTCTCCCTCGCCGTCGCGCGCGCCGCCTCCCATTTCCAGCGCAAGCCCCTCTACGCCTACCTCGGAGGGACGGAGGCCCACCTTCTGCCGATCCCCCACATGAACATCTTGAACGGGGGCCTCCACGCCGACAACGGGCTCGACATCCAGGAGTTCATGATCATGCCGGTGGGGGCCGCCCGGTTCCGCGATGGCTTGAGGATGGGGGCGGAGGTTTTCCAGGCGCTCAAAGGGATCTTGAAATCCCGCGGGCTTTCCACCGCGGTGGGGGATGAGGGCGGCTTTGCCCCGCGCCTGGGCTCCAACGAGGCGGCGGTGCGGGTGATCCTCGAGGCGATTGAGAAGGCCGGCTGCCGGCCGGGCCGCGACATCGTGCTGGCACTCGATGCCGCCTCCAGCACGTTCGCCTCAGACTCCGGCAAGGAGTACACGCTGAAAGCGGAGGGGCTCTCCCACGTGCCGGCGCAGCGCCTCATCGAGCTCTACGGCCAGTGGATCAGCCGGTATCCGATCGTCTCCATCGAGGATGGCCTTTCCGAGGAGGATTGGACCGGCTGGGCCGCCCTGACCCGCCAGTTGGGGGGCAAGGTCCAGCTGGTGGGGGATGACCTCTTCGTCACCAACACCGCCCGCCTCAAGGACGGCATCCGCCGCAAGGCCGCCAACGCGATCTTGATCAAGCTCAACCAGATCGGCACGCTCACCGAGACGCTCACCTGCGTCCGCACGGCGAAGAAGGCCGGCTACGGCACCGTGATCTCCCACCGCTCCGGGGAGACGGAGGATACCACGATCGCCCATCTGGCTGTGGCGGTCAGCGCCGGGCAGATCAAGACCGGATCGGTCTCGCGCAGCGAGCGGGTGGCGAAGTACAATGAGCTTCTGAGGATCGAGGAGCAGCTGGGCAGGAAAGCGGTCTACGCAGGGGCGGAATGGCGCTCCCGCCTTCGGCGGGACATTTCAGGATAGAAGCGGAGTGGAAGCAAAGAAAAAACTCCTGATCGGGCTTGGAATCGGAGCGGGCCTGTTGGTTCTCTACGGCCCCGGGCTCATCCGCTGGGCGGAGCTCAAGGGCCGCCAGGCGCAGGTCCGCCAGGAGATCCGCCAGCTCGCACAGGACAACCAGCGGCTGATCCAGGAGACCAAGCGCCTGCGCGAAGATCCCTCTTACGCTGAGGCGATCGCCCGTCGCCAGCTCGGGCTCGTCCGCCCCGGCGAGACCAAGGTCAGGTTCCGGCGGGCGCAGCAGTCGCCGGACTCGCGCTAGCCCGGCTTCCCTTCGCCTTTTTCGCCAGGCGCTCGACGACCATGGTGGCGATCATCGAAAGGAAGATCGCCAAGCCGAACAGGTAAACCCCAATCCTCGGCTGCACCTGGGTGAGCGTCCGCAGCTTCGCGGCCACGACCAGGATCGCCACCGCAAAGACATCCA
>CAYFHV010000124.1:0-4279 GCA_964343105.1 uncultured Planctomycetia bacterium
TACCCCAACGGGTTCACGGCGGAGTGGCGGGCGTATCTCCTGAGCGGGGTGCCCGAGCTGATCTCCGTCTCGGAAGCCCTGCAGATCGACCTGGCGAAGGTCGGGGTGAAGCTGGACCTGAAACTGGTCGAGTATGCCGCCGCCGTCAGGCCACAGGCGCGGGACCGGAAGATGGCCGGGATCGGCTTCGTCCATCGCACGGGAGTCCCGCCGGACCCGGGGAGCCACCTGGCTGTCTTCTTCACCGCTGAAGGCGTCCTGGGCGGGGTGGAGCTTCCCGAGATCCAGGATATCTATGCGCGCCTCGGGAAGACAGCCGATCCCAGGGAGCGCGCGAGCCTGATTCGCGGCGTCGGCGACATCCTCTACTCCGGCTACCACGTGCTGCCCCTGGTTGACCTCTATGCCCTGTTCGGAGTCAATCAGAAAAAGGTGGGGGACTGGAAGACGACCGGCTATTACGGCTTCACCCACCTGGAACACGTCCAGAAGCGGTAACGCTCCGCGGCGCGTGGCGGGGCGCTCGGGAGTTCACTCGCGCACGAAGGGCAGGGGGTCAGCCGGGTTGAGGGCGAGGGAGTAGCGTGGAGCGGTATCTAGTCCAGCGGGTCCTGCAGGGAGCGCTCACCATGCTCGTCATCTCCCTGATCGTCTTCCTGCTGGCCAGGCTCTCGGGTGACCCCCTCCACATCATGCTGCCCGAGGAGGCGACGTCGGAGGACTACGCCGCCGCGGCCAGGCAGTGGGGCCTGGATAAGCCTCTCCCCCTCCAGTACCTTGCGTTCCTCGGCAATGCCCTGCGCGGGGATCTGGGCCGGTCGATCCGGCTCCGGCGGCCAACCGTGGAGCTTGTCCTCGAGCGTCTGCCCGCGACGCTCCAGCTGGCCGGCGCCTCCATCGCGGTAAGCCTCCTCATCGCGGTCCCCATCGGGGTGCTGTCGGCGGTCCGACGGGACAGCGTTCTTGACCACGTAGGCAAGGTGATCGCCCTGCTTGGGCAATCGATGCCGAGCTTCTGGCTTGGGATCGTCCTGATCTGGGTCTTCGCCGTCATGCTGGGCTGGCTCCCCGCCTCCGGCCGGGGCGGTCCGAAGCACTACATCCTGCCGGCCATCGCGCTCGGATGGTACCAGGTGGCCGCCGTCATGCGGCTCGTGCGATCGGCCATGCTCGATGTCATGGACAGCGAGTATGTGAAGCTGGCCCGGATCAAGGGCGTGGCGGAGCGGTCGGTGGTCTGGAAGCACTGCCTGCGCAACGCGGCCATTCCCCCGCTGACCTACATCGGCTTCGTCGTCGCCGTGCTCCTGACCGGCTCGGTGGTGATCGAGACGGTCTTCTCGTGGCCGGGGATCGGCCTCCTGGCGATCGACGCCGTGCGATACCGGGACTTTCCCCTGGTGCAGACCATCGTGCTGATCTACGCGGCAAAGTTCGTCCTCATCAACCTGGTGGTGGACATGCTGTACGTCTACCTGGACCCCCGGATCAAGTACCAACAATAGCGAGGGGTCAAGTGGCAGAAGAGCGCGTCTTTCCAGTCGAGCCGCTGGCCGGCGGAGTGGCGGAACCGCGGCAGGCGAGAACTCGTCGGGTCAGCCTGAAGCGGGTGGCGCTCATGGCGGTTCCCCTGGCAATCCTCCTCTCGGTCCTGGTGATCCCCGCCATCTTCGCGCCCTACCTGGCGCCCCATGATCCGCTGGAAGGCCGACTGGCCCAGAAGCTCACGCCGCCTGCCTGGATTCCCGGGGGGACCTGGGAATATCCCCTGGGCACGGACCCGCTCGGCAGGGACCTCCTCAGCCGGCTCATCTTCGGCGCCAGGGTCTCGCTCTCTGTCTCCCTCGTCGCCATCTTTCTCGGCGGGACCGTCGGCATTGTGCTGGGGCTCGTCGCCGGGTACTTCGGGGGGTGGACGGACGCCCTGATCATGCGCGTGGTGGACATCGCCTTCTCCCTGCCGACGATTCTTCTGGCGCTGGTCCTCGCGGTGGTCATCGGCCCCAGCTTCGGGACCGTCATCGCGATCGTGGCGTTTCTTCTCTGGGCCCGGTACGCCAGGCAGGTGAGGGGGGAAGTGCTGAGCGTGAAGGAGCGCGACTTCGTCGCGCAGGCGCGGATCGCCGGCTGCTCCCACATCCGGATCATCTTCGGCCACATCCTGCCCAACGTGGTGAACACCCTCATCGTCCTGGCGACTCTCCAGGTCGGCTACGTCATCCTCCTGGAAGGGACCCTGAGCTTCCTGGGCGTGGGGATCCCCCCGCCCATACCGGCCTGGGGCCTGATGGTGGCCACGGGTCGAGCCCTGATCGTCTCCGCCTGGTGGGTCTCGTTCTTCCCGGGACTGGCCATCCTCCTGACCGTCCTCACGCTGAACCTCATCGGGGATTGGCTCCGGGACTGGCTCGATCCGAAACTGAGGCAGGTCTGAGCTAGTCGCCCGGCACCATGGGTCGGCCCCTCCTGGAAGTCAGGGACCTGCGCACCTCCTTCTTCACCCGGTGGGGAGTGGTGAAGGCGGTCGATGGGGTCAGCTTCGCGCTCTCCGAAGGGGAGACGCTGGGGATCGTCGGCGAGTCGGGGTGCGGGAAGAGCGTGACCGCGCTGTCGATCCTGCGCCTGGTCCCTCGACCGGCGGGGCGGATCATCGGGGGCGCGATCCTCCTGGAGGGCGAGGATCTCCTGAAAAAGAGCGAGCGGGAGATGCGGAAGATCCGGGGCAGCCGGATCTCGATGATCCTCCAGGATCCGATGAGCTCCCTCAACCCGGTCTTCAGCGTCGGCGAGCAGGTCGCCGAGGCCCTCCGCATTCACCAGGGGCTTGAGGGGAACCGGCTGTGGGAGCACGCGAAGGAAATGCTCCGCCGCGTGAAGATTCCTTCGCCGGAGCTCCGGCTCCAGGCGTATCCCCATCAGCTCTCCGGGGGAATGCGACAGCGGGTCGTGGGAGCGATCATGCTCTCGTGTCAGCCGGCCATCCTGATTGCCGACGAGCCCACCACGTCCCTGGACGTGACGATCCAGGCCCAGTACCTGCGACTCCTGAAGGGGCTCCAGGAGGAGATGGGCCTGGCGCTGATCTTCATCACGCACGATTTCGGGATCGTGGCGAAGATGTGCGATCGGGTGGCCGTGATGTATGCCGGTCGGATTGTGGAAACCGCGGGCGTGCGCGAGCTCTTCAACAGCCCGAGGCATCCGTACACCGTTGCGCTGCTCAACTCCGTTCCCCGGCTCGAGGGCCACGTCGAGCAGCTCGCCTCGATCGAGGGGCAGCCGCCTCCGCTTTACGACTTACCCCCCGGCTGTCCGTTCGCCCCCCGGTGCGCCCATGCCCGCGATGTCTGCCGCCGCGACTATCCGCCCGAGGTCACCGTGACGGAGGACCACCGGGCGAGCTGCTGGAAGGTTCTCGAGCGGTGGGATGGCTGAAGATTATGCTGATCAATGTTGTCAGTAACGGCTGCTTCCCGCGAACCTTGACAAGTCCTTGAAAACTTGGAAAGAATTGCCGCAATCATTAGAAGCTTGACGGCTGAGATATGCTGACCAGCATACTCATAAGTTAGACGCTGACCTGGGCTTGCAGGCGCTGAGAATTCTGGCTACAATGTGGCCAGAATGCGCCGGGAGATTGTCCTGGCCCCCGAGGCCTTGGAGGACTTCGAAACGCTGAGGGCCTATGAGCGAGCGATGGTACGCGAAGCCCTGGAAACGCACCTCCGCTACGAACCCGGTAAAACGAGCAGGAGCCGAATCAAACGACTCCGCGGGATGCGGCGGCCACAGTATCGCTTGCGCATCAGCGACATCCGGGTGTTCTACGATGTGACCGACGAGGCGGTGGAGGTCCTGGCCATTGTGCCGAAGGAAGACGCGGCGGCGTGGCTTGAGCGCTACGGGCAACGTGGCGAGACCAAGGCCGAGGAAGAGGGAACGAAATGAAAACGGTGGCTTTGTCGGATGTCAAGGATGACCTGTCGCGCTATCTCCGACTGGCCGTGAAGGAAGAGCTTGTCATCACGCGTCACGGGAAGGCAGCTGGGGTCTTGATCGGGTTTGGGTCGGAGGACGACTGGTTCGACTACCGCCTAGAGAATGATCCCCGGTTCTTGAACCGCATCGCCGCGGCCAGGGCCAGTCTCCGGGCCGGCCGTGGCGTGCGGTTGGAGGATGTAGGGACCGCGTCTAACAAGGGCGCTACACCCGACCGCGGCCGCAAACGCGTTCCAGCCAAGCGGGCACGGTTGCGACCCGGCCGCGTCGGGTGAGCGCC
>CAYFHV010000125.1:0-4241 GCA_964343105.1 uncultured Planctomycetia bacterium
TCTTTGACGAAGGGCAATCAAAATTCTGGTTCACCGGCAACCGGACGAGCGCGGGCCAGAATGCGACCTACAATCCATTCGCAGCCACGAATTTCATCATGGTGATGGACGTCCCGAACGGCCGCGTGGGAATCCGGCGGATTGCAACTGCCCACCCGTTGGAGGTGCAGGGCACTGCGGGTAAGACAGCGGGAGGAAATCTCTGGGCGATCGTCTCGGATGGCCGGTTGAAGTCCGACGTTCAGCCCGTGGAGAATGCCCTGGCAGCCCTGGAGAGACTCCGTCCGGTTCATTTCCGCTACGCGGACTGGTACCGGAAGAAGAACCCCGAGGTCGAGGATCACCCCTTCGCCAGCTTCGTCGCCCAGGAGTATGCCAAGGTTTTCCCCCACAGCGTGACGCCGGATGAGGAGGGGTACCTTTACATGAATGCCAGCGACCTGCTGCCGTATCTGGTCAAGGCGGTTCAGGAGCTTCGGGCGGAGAACGCCGTCTTGCGCAGGCGGATGGGAGTGCTGGGCAGGAGGGTCCAGTCCGCCTCCATTCCCTGATCCAGGGAAGCTGGATTTTCATGGCGAGGGTTCGTGACGCGGCGGAGGCGCTGAAGCTGGAGCACACGATCTTCGCGCTGCCGTTCGCGTACCTGGCCCTCTGGACCGCTTCGGGCGGATCTCCGGCTTGGGCCACGGTGGGTTGGGTGACGTTGGCCATGACGGGGGCTAGGACCACCGGCATGGCCGTAAACCGCATGCTGGACTTGCCGCTGGACCGGCTCAATCCGAGGACCAAAGGATGGCCGGTGCCCGCGGGAAGGGTGACGATGCCATTCCTTGCGGGGACGGCGATTCTGGCAGCCGGGCTCTTCTTCTTTTCGGCGGGCCGGCTGAATCCCCTCTGCTTGAGGCTGGCCCCCTGGGCGCTCGGGCTCATGCTGATTTACCCAACGCTCAAGCGGTTCACCTGGACCTGCCA
The DNA here is from genome assembly GCA_964343105.1 of uncultured Planctomycetia bacterium. Lineage (GTDB taxonomy): Bacteria > Omnitrophota > Gorgyraeia > 1-14-0-20-64-10 > 1-14-0-20-64-10 > CAYFHV01. The sequence goes on from CAYFHV010000125.1 coordinate 973, forward strand.
TTTCTGGTTGGGGGCGGTGCTGGCCTGCGCGCCCGTGGGAGGCTGGCTCGCGGTCACCGGCCGGTGGGAAGCGGAAATCGTTCCTCTGGCCTTGGGGGTGCTCTTCTGGGTGGCCGGGTTCGACATCCTTTACGCCTTGCTAGACCTTGACTTTGATCGAATGCACCGCGTATATTCAATTCCACAGCGGTTCGGAACCCGGACAGCCCTGGCCATCTCCGCGGCCTGCCATCTGCTTGCGGCGGCCGGTCTTGCGTGGTTCGGATGGATCTCAAGGGCGGGGGCGTGGTACTGGATCGGCTGGGCCGGGGTCACGGGGCTGCTCTGCTACGAACACCGGCTGGTGGGACCCAACCGATTGGACCGGATCAACAAGGCCTTCTTCACCGTTAACGGCTGGGTGAGCGTCTTGCTGTTCGTCTTCGCTGTGCTTGATCTCCGCTGATGAGTATAAGAGCCACGGCGCTAAGTCATCCCATTGTTGCGCTGACCGGCGCATCGGGTTCCTGCTACGGGATCCGGCTGCTGGAGGCCCTCATCGCCCAGGGGCTGGAGCCGTACGTCGTGGTCAGCCCCGCCGGCCGCCAAGTGATGGCGGTGGAGCTGGGTTCCGGGGATCTGAAGGATCATCTGGGGCCCCACGGCTGGCGGGAGGAGGATGTGCGGGATCTTTCCTCTCCGCTGGCGAGCGGCTCCTTCCAGACCCCGGGCATGGTGATCATCCCCTGCTCCACCGGAACGCTGGGAAGCGTTGCCCATGGGATCTCCTCCAATCTCATCCATCGGGCGGCGGAGGTCTGCCTGAAGGAGCGCCGGCGCCTCATCGTGGTCCCGAGGGAGACCCCCCTTTCGGAGATCACCTTGAGGAACATGCTGACGCTGGCCGAGGCCGGCGCGCACGTGGTGCCGGCCAGCCCGGGCTTCTACCACAGGCCGGCCTCGATCCAGGATCTGGTGGACTTTGTGGTGGCCCGCGTGCTGGATCTCATGGAGGTCCCGCACACCCTCTCCCGGCGCTGGACCGGCCTGGCGTCCTTCGACGCGCCGTTCACCCTGAGTCAGTCGAAGGGTGAACGGCTTGCTCAGGATGATCGGCGTGATGACGATTGATACCGATTTCGCCCAGATCGCCGAGCGCGTCCACGCTCGGCAGCGCTTGAGCCGCGAAGAGGGGATCCGGCTGTTCGATGCGGACCTGTTCACCCTGGGCGCCCTGGCGAACGAAATGCGCGAGCGCCTGCACGGGGACACCACCTACTACACCCACACCCTGCACCTGAACTACTCCAACGCCTGCGTTCTCTCCTGCGGGCTGTGCGCCTTCTTCCGCCCGCTGGATCACCCGCAGGCGTACACCTTCTCCCTGGAGCAGATCGGGGCCAAGGCGGAGGCGGCCGGCAAGCGGGGGGTGCGGGAGTTCCACGTGACCGGCGGCCTGAACCCCAAGCTGCCGCTCTCCTATTACGAGGAGATGTTCCGGCTGCTGAAACGGACGGTGCCCGGGGCGACCATCAAGGCGTTCACGTCGGTGGAGATTGATTTCTTCTCAAAGCTGTACCGGCTTTCGGTGGACGAGCTGTTCCAGCGGCTGAAGGCAGCCGGCATGGACTGCATGCCCGGCGGCGGGGCGGAGATCCTCGCCAAAAGGGTGCGCGACATCGTCTGCCCCGAAAAGATCTCCGGCGAACGGTGGTTGGTGGTGCAGCGGCAGGCGCATGCCAACGGCATCCCCACCAACGCCACCATGCTCTACGGGCATGTGGAGACGATTGAGGAGCGGGTGGATCACATGCTGGCGATCCGGGTCCTGCAGGACGAAACCGGCGGGATTCAGGCGTTCGTGCCGCTCTCCTTCCACGCGGAGGGGACCGCTTTCCCGGAGACCCCGCCCACCACCGGCTTCGAGGATCTGAAGGTGTACGCGATCTCGCGTCTTCTGCTGGACAACGTCCCCCACGTGAAGCTCCTCTGGACCTACGTGGGGACCAAGATGATCCAGGTGGCTCTGGACTTCGGCGTGGACGACATCGGCTCCACCAACATGGAGGAGCGGATCGTCAAGGCGGCGGGGGCGAATCACACCGACGCCCCGTCGGTGGAGGAGCTCACCCGCATGATCCGGCAGGCGGGCCGGAGCCCGCGGCTGACGGACAGTTTGTACGGGGATCCGCGCTGGAATTGACGATGGAAACGATCCGGGTCGGCGACATCCGGTTCCTCAACTCCTGGCCGGTGACCTATGCGCTGCGGCACGGGATCCTGCCGGCCCCGATCCATTGGGTGCCGGGCACGCCGGCGGAGCTCAACCGGCGGCTGCTGGTGGGCGAGCTGGATGCCAGCGCGGTCTCCTCGATCCTGTATCTGCGCCACCCGGAGGAGCTGGTACCGGTCCCCGGCCTGTGCATCCGCTCCGACGCCGGCGTGCACAGCGTCCTGGTGGTGAGCCGCCAGCCGCTCGCCACGCTGAAGGGCCGCACCATCGGGGTCAGCAATCAGGGGGAGACGACTCCCCTGCTGCTGAAGATCCTCTCGCGCCAGCAGCGGCTGAAGGTGAATCTCGCGGTGACCGGCCTGCGCTACCCGGAGATCCTCGCCGAGTATCCGGCCGCGCTGCTCATCGGAGACGAGGCGCTGCGGGCAAGCCAATCGGCCGATGGGCTCCAGTGGTGGGATCTGGGGGAGGCCTGGACCCGGTGGAGCGGCGAGCCGTTTGTCTATGCCCTGTGGGTCGTGCGGCGCTCCCTCCTCGACCGCCGGCCGGAGCTGGTGGAGGAGTTGCGCCAGGTGCTGGAGTCTTCGTACCGCTGGGGACGCAGCCACGAGACGGAGCTGGTCGCCGCCATGCGCAAGACCTTTCCGTTTGAGACGACGTTCCTGCGCAGGTACCAGGCCGCTCTCTCCTACAGTCTGGATGCTAAGGCGTGGCGGGGGCTGATCCGATTCACGCAGGAGGTGGAGCGGTTGGGAGAGTTGCCGAAGGGTACCGCCCGCAGGCTGGTCCGGCCGGCGAGGGCCGGTCCGCGAGCGCGAGGCATGGACTATGCCGCCGCACGTTGAGAGGATTTTGGAGAAGGCGGTGGCCGGCGAGCGGCTTGAGCCGGAGGAGGCGCTTCGCGTTTACGAGGAGGCACCCCTTCTGGATCTGGGCGCGGCAGCCGACCGGATCCGCCGGCGGCTTCACCCGGGCAACCTCGGAACCTTCGTGGTGGACCGGAACATCAACTACACCAACGCCTGCGTGGCCGACTGCTCCTTCTGCGCCTTCTATC
>CAYFHV010000126.1:0-4218 GCA_964343105.1 uncultured Planctomycetia bacterium
CGGAAGGTTCGCTCTGATCCAGGGATAACGTCGGAGGGGTGCGCCTTCTCTTGCGAAGGACGTCGAGGCAGCGGTTGACGGTCACCCGGTAGAGCCAGGTGAAGAGCCTGACCCCGGGGTGAAGCTGCGGCGGGCGCTGGTACAGGGTGAGGAACACCTCCTGGGCCACTTCCTCGGCGTCGGGGCGGCTCTCCAGGAAGCGATAGGCAAGATTGGTCACCGGTCCGCTGAAGCGCTCCATCAAGGTCCGGAACGCTTCGGGGTCCCGGTCGGCTATCCCGGCGAGAAGTTCCCGGTCCTCCGGTGGGAACTCCACGGGACAGGGCCTACTGGATCACGTCTCCGACCACCGGCTCGACCTTGACCCCTTGCCGGGTGAGGAAACGCACCCCCTTCTCCAGGTTCTCGCGCGTCCCCTCCAGCTCCAGGACCATCTCCCCAACGCTCTCGGTCACCTTGGCCCGGCGGACGTTTGGGATCACCTTGCACTTGAGCGCCATGGTGTAGATCACCGGCTTCTTGATGAGCCGCTGCGGAAAGATCAGTTGGACGACCCGTTTAGGCATCTCGCCTCCTCAGCTGATTCAGGACCGTGGAACGGATTTGTGCGACGGTGGGCTGCCTTCCCACCCGCCTTCCCGATTTGAGCACCTTCCGGAGCACGGAAACCATCTTGCCCCTGCAGCCGGGACACGCCGGCCCCTTCCCGACACCCGCCGGCTGGACGAGGAACGCCCCGCACCGGGCGCAGGACCAGACCGACTTGCGCCCGCCCAGCCGGTCCCGCTTGGCGCATGGCCGCCCGTTCAACTCCACCAGGTCGAGCGCGAAATCCACCGTCGGGGCGTTGGAGATGGAGGTCCCCACCCCGAACCCCGCCGCCCCGGCCTTGACCAGCGCAGGGATCTCCGCCTCGCCGATCCCGCCGGAGACCAGGATCTGCACGTGGCGGAAACCGCGCAGGTCGAGCTCCCATCGCACCTCCCGCACGAGATCCGGGAAGTTGCCCCGACGGGAGCCGGGGGTATCCAACCGGACTCCCTGCAGGCGCTTGCCCAGCAGGCGCGCGGCCCGGAGCACCTCCTCCTTCTCATCGGAGTAGGTGTCCACGAGGGCAAAACGGGGAACCGATGGGGGCATCACCTCGTCGAACGCGGCCCACGCCTTCTCCGCCTGGCCGAAGGCGATGATGAGGGCATGCGGCATCGTCCCGCGGGGCGCCTCGCCGATGAACTCGGCGCCGAACGCGTTGGACACCCCGTCGCAGCCGCCCAGAAAAGAGGCCCGGTCGAGCATGGGAGTGATCGCCGGATGCATCCGGCGCGTGCCGAATCCCAGAATGAGCGCGCTGCCGGCGGCCTTTCGGACGCGGGCCGCCTGCGTGGCCACACCGGTCGCCTGGCAGATCATCCCCAACAGCGGCGTCTCGTACTGGCAGTAGCTCCCATAGGGGCCCTCCACGGTCAAAACGGGGATGCGGGCTCCGGTGTAATCCCTTGCCGGAAAAATCGTTCCCTCCGGCAGCGCCTCCAGATCCACCGGCAACCCCTCCAGCAAAGATACCGTCTCCTCCAGCCCGCAGAAAACCGCCCAGGGCCATGCGCGGGGGAGGCCGCTCACCGTCAGCTCCGCCAGCCCCACCTGGCGGTCGAGCCCCTTCGCCTTGAGGACCTGAAGCGCCCGGATGAAGTAGATGTCCGTGGTCTTGCCCTTCTTGATCGCCTCGGGAGGAGCCACGTGGAACTTAGGTCGGCTCATTTCAACCTCCGCAAAAGTGAGGGCACGTCCGTGACGCGCGTCCCGTACGTCCGGGCCATGTAGCGCAGCCCCCGCTCGTGGTCCTCGGCCGAAAGGGCCGCCGTCCCGTCGCGCGGGACCACGACCCGGTACCCTCGAAAGAAGGCGTCGCCCGCCGTGTGCTGGATGCAGATGTCGGTGCAGACGCCGGTGAGGATCACCGTGTCGACACCGGCGGATTTGAGCCGGTCATCCAGGTCGGTCCCGTAAAATCCCCCGAAGGTGTGCTTCGGCACCACCGGCTCGCCCGGCCCGGCCTTGAGCGCCGAGTCGGTCCGCGCACCCTTCGTCCCGAAGATCCCATGCTTTCCCCACACCTTCAGCTCCGGATCCGTCGGCAGATGCGCCTCCTGGCAGTAGAAGACCGGTATCTTCCTGCGCCGGGCGTGGGCCAGCAGCTTCCCGATCGCCGGCCGGATGGCCCGTGCGGATGCCGTCCCCAGCCGACCCGTGGTGAAATCCGTGATCATGTCCAGCACAAGAACCGCCGGCTTCATCCCCCTGCGATCGCCGGGATGATCGACACCTCGTCCCCCTCCTTCACCGGCGTGGCCTCCTGTTTGAGGAAGCGGATGTCCTCCTCATTCACATAGATGTTGACGAACCGGCGCAGCTTCCCCTGCGGATCGCACAGCCGCTCCCGGAACCCCGGGTACTGCCGCTCCAGATCCTGAAGCAGCTCCTGAACGGTCCCACCCGATCCGGTCACCTCGGCCCGGTCCCCGGTCAGCTTCTGAAGCGGCGTCGGTATTCGAACGGTGATGGCCATGGATCCTCCTAGAATTTGACGTGTTCCTCAAACGACTCCAGGTTGGGCTTGATCCGCACCGGCCGGCCGATGTGATCCATGACCGCCTCCTGCGTCTTCAGCCCCTGCCCCGTGATGCAGAGAACGATCGGCTCGTCCCTCGGGATCCTCCTCTCCTCGAGGAGCTTCCTCAATGCGGCGAGGGTGACCCCGCCGGCCGTCTCGGTGAAGATCCCCTCCGTCTGGCCGAGCAGCTTCATCGCCTCCACGATCTCCCGATCCCCGACGGCTGCCCCCCAGCCGCCCGTCTCCCGGATGGCGTCCGTCGCGTAGTAGCCGTCCGCCGGGTTGCCGATGGCCAGCGACTTGGCGATGGTCTTGGGCTTGACCGGCCGGATGATGTCCGATCCCTCCAGGAGCGCCGTGACGATCGGCGCGCACCCCTCGGCCTGCGCCGCGTAGAGCTTCGTGTGCGGCTGCGGGATGAGGCCCAGCTTGTGAAACTCCTTGAACCCCTTCCAGATCTTGACCAGGAGCGATCCGCTGGCGACCGGGATCACCATGTGCCGGGGCGCCTTCCAGTTCATCTGCTCCGCCACCTCGAAGGCGTACGTCTTGGATCCCTCGGCGTAGTACGGCCGGATGTTGATGTTGACGAAGGCCCAGCGGGTGCGGGCGGCGATCTCCGCGCACAAGCGGTTCACCTCATCGTAGTTGCCCTCCACCGCCACGAGGCGCGGGGCGTAGATGAGGGAGCCGACGATCTTTCCCACCTCCAGATCGGCCGGGATGAAGATCACCCGCTTCATCCCCGCCTGGGCGGACAGGGCTGAGACGGCGTTGGCCAGGTTTCCCGTCGAGGCGCAGGCCGCTGTGTCGAAGCCCAGCTCCCTCGCGCGGGAGAGGGCGACCGACACGACCCGGTCCTTGAACGAGAGGGTGGGGTGGCAGACCGAATCGTCCTTGATGTACAGCTCCTCCCCCCCCAGCGCCTTGGCCAGCCGGTCCGCCCGGAAGAAGGGCGTCATGCCGGTATGGAAGCCGACCACCGGATCCCCGTCGATGGGGAGAAGCTGCCGGTAGCGCCAGATGCTCCTCGGCCCCGCCTGGATCACCTCGCGGGTGAGGGACCTGCCGATCCCCGCGTAATCGTAGTCCACCTCCAGGGAGCCGAAGCAGTACTCGCAGACGTAGGTCGCCTTCGGAGGAAACTCCCGACCGCACTCCCGGCAGCGCAGTCCCTTGACGAAGGTCATTCCTTGAGCTTGGTGACCGTTTTCGGAAGGATGACGATCTCCACTCTTCGGTTTTCGCGGCGCCCCTCCGGGGTGTCGTTGGAAGCCACCGGCTGGAACTCCCCAAAGGCCACCGCCCGGACCCGCTCGGGGGAAACGGAATGCTCGCTGACGAAGTAATGGACCACCGCCAGGCCGCGGGCGGCCGACAGCTCCCAGTTCGAGCGCCAGCCGGAGTATTTGATCGGCTCGTTGTCGGTGTGGCCCTCCACCGCCACGGGGGAATCGGGGACCGTCTCCTTCAGCACCCGGGCCACCTTCTCCAGAGTGGTCACTCCATCCGGCTTGATCACCGCCTTGCCCGAATCGAAGAAGATCTCATCCAGGAAGGTGAGCACCAGGCCCCGTTCCGTCATCGCCAGTTTGGCCTGAGCATCT
>CAYFHV010000127.1:0-4118 GCA_964343105.1 uncultured Planctomycetia bacterium
CCACGCGCCTCAGCGCAGCGGGCGGGCGGGAAGCGACCGGGGTCGGGGTGGGCGTTCATCGTCTGGGAAGGAGGGCTCGAGGAGAAGGAGTCCCGTTTGTTGATGCAGTGGATCCGCGCACAGCCCGCCTTGAAGGAGTACCGGTGGGTGGTGGCAGGCCCCTTCCCGCCGGTGGAGGTCAACGCCCGATTGATCCTTCAGGAAGGACGGGTTCGCCTCTGGGATCTCTCTTCCCTCAACGATCTGTTGGATTGGTACGGGCTTCCGCAGGTGCCTCTGCCGGCAGAGGCAGGGGCGGCGCCGGTCCATTCGATGCAGGCGATTCCTGAGCAGACGGACGGGCAGGCGGCTCAGCCGGCGAAGGCACCGGAGGAGGTGGCCGGGTGAGCGCCGCCCGGTTGTGGGCCCCTTGGAGGCAGGCGTACATCACGCAGATGCGCAAGGGCTCTTCCTCGATCTGCCTCTTCTGCGCGAAGGGCCGGTCCCGGTCCGACGCACGGAATCTGGTGGTCGCGCGGGGCCGCCAGACCTTCACGATGCTGAACCTCTTCCCTTACAACAACGGCCACCTCCTCATCGCCCCCTATCGGCACGTGGGAGCGCTGGGGGAGCTGACGGAGGAGGAATGGCGTGATCTGTTCCGGCAGGCGGAGGAGGGGATCCGTCGCCTGCGGCGGGCGATGAAACCACAGGGCTTCAACCTGGGCCTGAACCTGGGCCGGGTCGCCGGCGCGGGGTTCCCGGGGCACCTGCACCTGCACATCGTTCCCCGGTGGAACGGCGACACCAACTTCATGCCGACTGTGGCGCAGACGAAGGTGATCTCTCAATCGCTGCAGTCCGCCTATCGGCTGCTGCGGAGGGGCGGAAGGTCCGGAGCGCCTGCCGTCCGCTCCTGAGATGCTGACCCGGAAAGAGCAGGAGCGGAACGAGAGGAAGGTCCTCGCCCCGTACGCCATCCGGTCCAGCGCTTCGAGAGGCCGCGTCCATCCTGAGCCGGAGCATCCCTACCGCACCTGCTTCCAGCGGGACCACGACCGGATCATTCACTCCACCGCCTTCCGCCGGCTGGAGTACAAGACGCAGGTCTTCGTCATCCATGAGGGGGACTACTACCGGACGCGACTGACGCACAGCCTCGAGGTCGCGCAGATCGCGGAGACGGTGGCGCGCGCCCTGCGGCTGAATGCCGATCTCGTCAAATCCATCGCCCTCGCCCACGACCTGGGGCACGGGCCGTTCGGGCACTCCGGGGAGGATGCCCTGCGGGATCTGATGGAGGGGCACGGCGGCTTTGACCACAATCTTCAGGCCCTGCGCGTGGTGGACCTTTTGGAGGAGCGGTACCCCTCCTTTCCCGGCCTGAACCTGACCTGGGAGATTCGCGAGGGCCTGAACAAGCACCGGGTTCCGTTGCCCGGATTCTCCGTCAAGCCGTCGGGCAACTTGAGCCTGGAGGCGCAGGTGGTCAACCTGGCGGATGAGATCGCCTATGACCACCACGACATTGATGACGGGCTGACCTCCGGCCTGATTCGGGAGGAGGAATTGAATGAGCTGCCGGTCTGGCGCGAGGTTCGCCGTCAGGTCCAGGCCGTGCACCCCCGCTTGCCTGCGCAGAAGCGGATCTATTCGATCATCCGCTCCCTGATTGACCGGAGGGTCACCGTGCTCATTCGGGAATCTCAGAGGAGGATCCAGCGCCGGGGGATCCGCTCCCCCGCGGCCGCGCAGGCGCTTCAGGAGGAGATCATCGGCAGCCCGCCCGAGATGCGCCGGCGGATCCAGCCCCTCAAGGAGTTTCTCAACCGGCGCCTGTACCACCACTACCGGGTGGTCCGGATGGCGGACAAGGCCCAGCGGCTCCTGGAGGCCCTCTTCCGGGCGTACCTGCGCAAGCCGGAGCAGCTTCCCGACACGACACGGGCGAGGCTGGAGAGGGAGGACCGGTACCGGGTGATCTGCGACTACATCGCCGGCATGACGGATCGCTACGCCGAGGAAGAGTACCGCAAGCTCTTCTATCCGCGGGTATAATAGAAACGGAGCAGAATCGGACGATGTTGGCCAACGGCCTCTTATCGAAATGGACGGAAGGCGCGGTGGGGCACCGCCTGAAGCGGGCCCTGACCGGTATCGCTTCCCGGCCGATCTGGTGGGAGATCGGCGGGGAGCGGCCTGCGGGCCTGGACTATTCGACCGCTTCCCGCACCTGCTCCTTCGTCCGCCATGCCGGCTCCCAGCGCCGCACGTGCCAGCGGCGCTTCCTTCAGGCGCTGGCGCAGGCGCGGGCCCGGAAGGGTCCTGTTCAGTTCATCTGCCCGATCCAGCAGTACGCCGCCTGCGTGCCGGTGGTGCGAGACCAGGGGGTGGAGGGATACCTGGCGGTTTGCCACAGCGACCGCTCCTTTCCTGCCTCCCTCTTGGAGGTGGGGTCCGCTGCCCTGGAAACCGCGGTACGGGAGAAGGAGCAGGCGGAGGAGCTGAAGACCCTCTCCGATTCAATCCAGCCGAGGTGCGTGGCCCTCTCCACGATTCACACGGTCCATCGGCTGATCGCCTCGACGCTGGACCTGGAGGAACTGCTGCCGCGCGTGGCTCGCCTCTGCTGTCAGGTGCTGAGGGCGCAGTCCTGCGGCATCTGGCTGCTGGAGCGGGGCAAGGGGCGGTTGGTTCCGGAGGCGATGGTGGTGATGGAGGGGGATCGCCTCGTCAGCGGACCGCTGCGGGTCGGTCGGGGCATTGCGGCGCGGGTTGCGGCCGCCTGCAAGGCCCGCTTGACGAGCCGGGTCATGGCCGTCCCCCTGATGGAGGAGGAGTGCATCGGGGTGATCGTGGCGTCCCGTCGGGGCAAGTCGCCCGCCTTCAGCGCGCTGGACCAGGAGATCCTCACCACGCTGGCGGAGCAGGCGGTGGTGGCGATCCGGAACGCGCAGATGTACGAGTCGCAGGAGCGGGTGACTTGGGGCACCATCCGGAGCTTGAGCGCCATCCTGGACGGGATGGATCCCCACGCCCCCGCGGGGCCCGGCCCATCCCGGAGGAAGCTGCTGGCCGATGTGGCGCTGCGCATCGCCGAGGAGCTGCGCGTCCCCACCGCCCTCCAGAGGTCGGTTCAGTACGCGGCGCTGCTGCATGACGCCGGCCGGCTCGGCATCCCCGCTGAGATCTTGCGCAAGCCGACCAAGCTGGAGCCGGCGGAGCTGGCCCTCGTGCGAGAGCATACGGTCAAGGGGGCATCGCTCCTGGAGCCGCTGGAGGTTCTGGAGCCGGCCATCCCGATCATCCTGTACCATCATGAGCGCTACGACGGGACCGGGTACCCGAAGGGCCTGAGGCGCGAGGCGATTCCGCTGGGGGCCAGGATCCTCGCCGTGGCGAACGCCTTCGAGGCGATGCTCTGCGACCGGCCGTACCGGAAGGCGATGACGGTGGAGCAGGCGGCCCGCGAGATTTCCTCGCACTCCGGGACGCAGTTCGATCCCAAGGTGGTGGAGGCCTTCCTGAGACTTGTCCGCAGCAAGAAGATGGAGGCGCTTCTTGGATGCTGAAAGGCGCTCTGAGGGGCCGGTGGCTCGGGGCTGCCCTGGCGGTGGGCCTGCTGGGATCCATTCCCTATCCGGTCACCGCGCCGGTGCAGTGGCTCTGCGCCAGCGCGACCGGCGACAGCGGGTGGGCGGTTTCCGTGGCGAGGGCCCGATGGACCCCGTGGGGATGGATCGATCTGGAGGATGTCCGCCTGCAGACCCAGAAGGGCGCAAGACTCCACGTAGTGCGGGCCAAGGTCCGCTCCGTCCCGGTTTCACTGCTCCTGGGGCATCTGCTGACCCAATGGCGGATCGGGGAGATCCGGATGGACCCGGCTTCGTGGGGGATCCGCAGGCCCCTGGCCCAGGAGATCCTGTCGGCCGGTCCCGTGACGACCACTGGGGCGGCCACCGTCCGGCTGAAGGGCAGGGGGATCTTCCTCGAGGCCTTTGCGCTGCAGGGCGATCTCCTGCGCGCGCAGGGGCAGGGCTCCTGGGACGGTCAGGGCAAGATTCACCTGCTGCTCACCGGCCAGCTCGCCCGTTCCATTTTGATCGGCATGAACCTTCTCAAGCAGGATGCCATGCAGG
>CAYFHV010000128.1:0-4052 GCA_964343105.1 uncultured Planctomycetia bacterium
TGACCGCTTCGCCGGAGCACCTCTGGCATCGCCACCGGCCGGTCATCGCATCAGCGCCACACCCGTTCCCAGAAACGCCGCTCCGACCCAGTAACAGACCTTCGGCCAGTTGCCTTCGCAGGCATAAAGAACGGCCAGAAAAGCGTATTCCGCCACGAGCATGATCCCGAACCAATCACCGCGGCTCACGCCATAATTTCCTGTGACTTAAAGAGTGGATTCACCTTGCCGATCCGCCGTTTGGTCATGGCGACGTACTCTGGCTTCAAATCGATCCCGATGAAACATCGCCCCAGCCGCAACGCTACGACCCCAGTCGTTCCGGACCCGCAAAACGGATCGAGAACGGCGCAAGGCATCGGATCGCCCTCGTGAGAACATGTGCGGCGCCAACCAACCGTCTTGGCCTCTCGGAGCAGATTATTCCCACGCCAGCCCTGCGAGCCGTAGAGTTCTCTAGAGTCAGCCAATCGGTCCTCGTTCCGTGAACGGGGATCGTTGCCGGCCGAAGGCCGATGTTTCCGGTATTCAACCTGCGTGATCCGCTTCCACGGCCTCCCGCATTCCGGACAGCATCCTTTCTCCGAGGAACCGGCTTTCACACAGGGCTCGATGAGCTTCTCCGGAAACGTGGCGAAGTGACTCTCAGGAAAACTCTGGGTCGGAATCGTCCACACCGTCCGAAGGTTCCGGCCGCCCGGATGGGGCCGGCAGTTTCTGGCGCGTCCCAGACCGTTGATCTGTTTGGCCTCATTGCCGTCCACCTCGTAACGATCACCACCCCAGCGCGTGCCTTGAAACGGCTCGCGCACAGCATCCATGTCGAAGAAATACTTGCTGCTCTTGGTCAGCAAAAACACATGCTCATGCGCCTTAGCGGGCCGGTCGGTCACGCTCTCCGGCATCGGATTCGGCTTGGCCCAGATGATGTCGCTGCGGAGCCACCAGCCGTCGGCCCGGAGCGCCACCGCGACCGCCCAGGGCATTCCGACGAGATCCTTCGGCTTGAGTCCGTTCGTCTGCGCCGCGCTGCGCCGGTTGCCGCCGCGGCTCCGCGTCTGCGAAGGGTCCCACCTCTTGCTCCATGCGTCGGCGGGTTTTACGCGGACCGGGCTGTCCCCAAAGTACGAGTCCCCGAGGTTCAGCCAGACCGTGCCGTCGGAGCGGAGCACGCGCCGAAGTTCCCGAAAGATCTCGGCCACGTGTTCAACGTAAAGTTCGGGAGTGGGCTCAAGTCCGAGTTCGCCGCGCCAAGCGCCGCATTGACAGAGAGACTGAGGATGATCTGGATGAAAACTCCCTGCGTTTGTCACCTGTTTCTCTGTCAAGCCGCCACTCATTCCTTTACGCTTCACGTGGGACCAGCGATGCGCATGGGTAGGGTTCCCACCCCACGCTTGTGGCTCTGTTCCGTAAGATCGCAATCCCCAGTAAGGCGGGCTGGTCATGACGCAGTGGACGCTCTCATCGGGCAGCGTTTTCAGCGCCGCCCGGACGTCGCCCTGAAGGATCGACCACCGTTTGCTCATCGCTTGATCCACCGCACCCCCAAAACAAAAACGCCGGGCGCCCAGGATTTCTCCTGGATGCCCGGCGTTCGATTTCCCTCGCATGGCCGGGGAAACGTTCAGGTTCTTGTGACCCCTCGGGGTCGCTTCGTCAGCGCAATCCGAGGTGTGTTTGTCTTACGAGCCGATTATACTATACCCATTTTTTCAAGATGAAGAATCTCTCGGCTCCGGCGCAAAACGCAACGCTTCCATCTTCTCCGGTTCATCGGCGTTGACCCTGGTTTCGGCGAGGACCCCAATCGCTCGGCCGTCCTTGACCAAAATAGTGATCTTCCCATTCGGTAACCCCAGGGCATCGACGACCGCCTGGCACAGTTGAAACCGCGGGCTCTCACACTCCACCTCACGGCCCCTGGGTCTGGAACGCTTCGAACTCCAGCTGAACGCCTTTCACTCGGCCCCACATGTACGATTTCTTTTTGGTCCACTGATCCGGCCGCTGACCGATCATCGCCACGAGCCCCGCGCTGCGCAACTCAAAGACTCTCGGCGTCACGCAGTTGATCGGCCAGTGCAGGTCGTGGGCGATCTCGTTGTTCGTGATCCCCGCCGGGTGCCGCTCGATCGCATCCAGAACTTCCAATTGCCGGCGGCCCAGCGTCCGCCGGATCTCGTCGTAAGCTCGCCGGGAAGTCTCCGAAACGCCCACCGCACGCTCCGCCGGAACTCACCGGTGCAACGCAACGGCCAGGAGAACGACGCCGGCCGCCGCTGCGATGCAGCCGAGAACGATCATGGCGTTTACGACGTCCTCTTTGCGTTTGACCACGCCTGTTCGCTCCAGCTCATCCAGCCACCGGTTTACGTTCATCTTCGCTGGACATTGCTTTCCCGGGCAGGTGAGGCCCCATCCCAGGTATGGATCGCCGCCTTAAGATCTTGCAGCGCGTGGACAAACGCGTTGATGCCCATGGGGACATCGTTGTAAAAGTCCGCCACCATCTGCTTACGTTCCGGTTTGTCCAAGAAGACAAAACGGGAGCGCTTGCCCTCGCGCTCGATCGACGCCAGTTTCAAACCCAGCGCCTTCAAGTAACTGGCCAGATACAGATCAACCGTCGTGTACTCCTGCGGCAGGTCCATCTTCATGGTTCCTCTCTCGCAATCTTGCGAAGCCGCATGTCCTCCCCCTTGAGCGCCTTGATGTCGCACATGCCGGCAATCCGGCTGGAGATCCGACTGTCCAACTGCCGGTCCAGCTCGCGCAACGTGAAATTGCTGGTGATGTACGTTGGGTGGCACCACTGCTCCCGCTCGTTGATGAGGTAATAGGTCGCCTGACGGACGTAGTCCGTCAGTTTCTCGGCGCCCAGATCGTCGATGATCAGCCGCGGAATCTGGGCGACTCGCTTCAACCGGGTGAGGGCCGTCTCCTCGGTCTCCTCCCGCCGCCACGCGTCCTGGATTTCCATGACGAAGGCCGGAAAGCTGATGAACCGCCAGGTATTCTGCGTGAGCCGATCCTGACTCCTGAAAGAGGTGATCTCCTCATCGGAGATCTCGGCCTCCTTGGCCCACTTTAAGATCCAGTCTCTGGCCAGAAGACACAGGTTGGCCGTCTTTCCAACCCCCACCGGACCGACCAGGCAAAGCCCGCGGCCCGACTCCAGGTGTGGAGCCACCGCCTCGCTCAATTTCCAGTCCATGCGGCGGTACTTGGTCGGAATTCGGCAGTCCGCCGCCAGAATATCGGGAACGCTTACGAGCCGCTCTTTCCGGATCTGCTCTTTCAGGCAGGTCGCGCAGAGCCCATGCTGGTGCTCCTCAAAGCTCAGGAGCTCGGCCGAGCAGCTACGACACGTCGACTTGTTCGGTGAGGGCGTCGAGCTTCGCTGCGCGATCTGCTCGAGGGTCCTCCGGGCTTGTTGCTCCGCCACGTTTCTCCTCCTGTTCTTTCTGGGCATGGTTGATCCAGCTATGGGCGAACCGCCGCCAGTTCTTCTTGGCCTTCTCCGGGTTAGCCCGGATCCAGGCGCGCATCTTTTCGATCTCCTGAGCGACATTGACCGTTGGGTAGGCTTTTTTCAGCTGCGCCAGGAACTCCGCGTCGGCCGCTACCTCCTCAAACCCTTTCCCCTTGGAGATCCCCTTTCCCACCGATGGATCCTGATCCTGACTCTGACCTTTACTCTTATCCTTACTCTTACTCTTATCCTTATTGGGCCCCTTGGCAGCCCCTTTGAAGCCCCTGGCAAGCCCCTTCGAAGCCCCTTTAGCTCCTTTGAAGAAGTTCAAAAGGGGCTTGCAAGCCGCTTGAAGAAGAAACTTGTAACGCTTCAGGAATTCCGCCACCAAAAGCGAGCCGGCATGCTGCCTTAAGATCGCCTCCATGTGGCGGATCAGGTTCTTGTTTCTCGGGCTGACCTCGGGCTGATGCTTGAGCGTGTTGACGATCCAGACGGTGGAAGTCTCGGGCTCGTAGCGGACTCTGGAATATCCGTTGTACGGCTTCTGGAGCTCCGCAAAGGCGGCCTGGAATTT
>CAYFHV010000129.1:0-4044 GCA_964343105.1 uncultured Planctomycetia bacterium
TGCCGCTGCTCCAGGTGGTCCAGCAAGCGGCCCGGCGTGGCGATGATGATGCGGGGGTTGCTCCGGAGCGCCCGCGCCTGCCGGCCGATCGACTCGCCGCCGATCACCACCGCGGTGACGATCCTAGAGGCGGGAGCCAGCTTCTTCAGGGAGTCGTCGATCTGCAGCGCCAGCTCCCGGGTCGGGGCCAGCACCAGGCCTTTGCCAGGCCGTTGGGCAAGCCGCTGGATCATCGGGACGCCGAACGCAAGCGTCTTTCCGGTGCCGGTTTGGGCGATACCGATCACGTCCTTGCCCTCGATCGCGATTGGGATCGCCTTGTGCTGGATCGGGGTGGGGACTGTGAACTTCATCCTGTCGAGCATCTGCAGGAGCCCGGGAGCGATGCCCAGGCCGTAAAAACCTGTCGGGGAATGATTTGTCATACTCTTATCATACCGCACACGGTACAGTATCATGGTATCCTCATGGACCCCCGGAGCCGTTACTGCCGGTGCCAGGCTAACCCCCGGAGGCCGCGCGGCTTGGCCCCCGGCCGTGCCGTAGCACTCAAGGATCTTTGCATGGAGGGCCGTTCGCGTGGCCCTGCGGATGCTCTGGCTCATCACGATCACGCGCTTCCGATGAAACCTTGGCTGCTCGCCGTCTCCCTCCTCGGGATCGCGGCCTTCCTCGTCTTCATCCAGGCGGGCGCCCCCTCGCTGGACACCTACGGGATCCACTACGCGGCCGTGGCCGAGGAGATCGCCGGCTCGGGACAGTGGCTCCTCCCCTTCGACCCGGTGATGAACACCCACCACTACTGGCACTTTCCGCTCACGATTTGGACGACCGCCCTCTTCTTCCAGTGGTTCGGGGTCTCGGCGGGGGTGGCGAAGCTCTACTCGATGGGGATGACCGTGGCGGCGGTGGCCGGGCTCTTTGCGCTGGGGCGGACCCTCGCCGGGCCCTGGACCGGCTGGTTCGCGGGGATCGCCTTTCTGGGCACGAACCACGTGCTGCGCATCGCGCGGCAGTGCCGGGTGGATCTGCCGCTGGTGGCCTGGATCGTCTGGGCCTTCTACGGCCTGGTCCGCGCCCAGGGCGGATCCAAGGCGTGGTATCTGCTCGCCGGGGCGGCGTCGCTGGGGGCGGTGATGACGAAGGAGGTGGTGGGGCTGGTCCCTCTGGCGGCGGGGACGGCGTATCTGGTGCTGGGCCGGCGGTGGCGGGAGCTCATCCATCCGGCCTTCCTGGCCGCGTGGGGGATCGCGCTGGGGCCGGTCTTCGGCTGGATCGCGCTGGAGAGAGCGCTCTACGGGGATACGCTCTGGCGCAACTACTATGCTCAGAACTTCAGCCACCTCTACCAGGCGAACCCTCTCGGGACCCCGTGGCACTACTACGGCTGGGCGCTCCTGGACAAGTACTGGTACCTGCTGCCGTTCGCCCTGGCCGGCGGCTGGATCGCCCTTCAGAGGGCCCGGCGGAGAGAGGAGCCCCGCTGGTGGCTCATCTTCCTTTGGGCGGCGGCGTTCCCGCTGGGATTCAGTCTCGCCCAGCACAAGGTCCACTACTACATCCTGCCGGCCTACGCGGCGACGGCCCTCTGGGTCGGGCTCCTCTGCGAGTCGTGGATCCCGCCGCTGTGGCGGGGGCGCCTGCTCAAGGGGGCGGTCGCGACGACCGCCCTGGCGGCGCTGGCGCTGGCGCTCCATCCAATTCCCCTCCACAAGAGCCGCTATCCGGAAACCCTGCGGCTTGTCCCGCGGCTGGATCCGATCCTTGCGGAGGCGCCCGGCGAGGTGGTCGTCGCAGGCACCGACGCGGCGTCGCTCCTCTTCTACTCCAGCGCCGTCACGAGGGTCACCAGCGCCCACCACCCGGAGCAATTCCGGCCGATCCTCTCACAGCCGTGTCCGCACCGGCGCTACTGCGTGATCAGCCGGGAAAACTGGAACTCGCTTGATCCGGAAGTTCGCGCCGCGTGCGAGGTGCTGGAGGAGAGCGATCGGCAGCTCCTGATCCGCCAACAACCGGCCGAAAGCGATGCGCGTCACGCGGGGTGAATTTCTCGGCTGGGTCGGCAAGGGTCTGGTGGCGCTGGCGCTCATGAAGGGAGCCGGCCGATCCGGTTGGGCGGAGCAGGGGTCGGCGGTTCCTGCTGAGCTGCCCAAGCGCCCGCTGGGCCGGACCGGCCACCAGGTCACCCTGATGAGTCTCGGAGGAGAGGGGATCTTAAGGACGACCGGCCGGATGCAGCAGGCGGTCCCCGTGATCCGCCGGGCGCTGGAGCTGGGGATGAACTACTTCGATACGGCGCCGGCCTATCAGCAGAGCCAGGATTACCTGGGGGAGGGACTGCAGGGGAGCCGGCAGGGGGTCTTCCTGGCCTCGAAAACGCACGAGCGCAGCCGGGATGGGTCGCTGAGACTGCTGGACGATTCCCTGCGGCGGCTCAGGACCGATCACCTGGATCTCTGGCAGCTGCACGACCTCAGGGAGATGGAGGAGCTAGAGGAGATCTTCTCCGGGGACGGAGCGATCCGGGCGCTTGAGGAGGCGAAGGCGCAGGGGAGGGTCCGATTCGTCGGGATCACAGGGCACACCACGCCGGATGTTCTCATCGAGGCGGCCCGGCGGTACCCGTTTGATACGGCGCTGGTCTCCATCAACCCGGCGGACCGGGTGCGGCTCTCTTTCATCGAGCAGTTCCTGCCGGTAGCGGCGGAAAAGGGGATGGGGGTCATCGCCATGAAGGTGATGGCCCGGGGCTCTCTCCTGGAGGATCCGGTGCGGTTCACCCCGGCCGAGGCGATGGGATACGCGCTGGGCCAGCCGGCGGTCGCAACCGCCCTCATCGGCTGCTCCACGCCGGCCGAAGTGGAACAGAATGCGGCGGCGGTGGCCCGCTTCCAGGCCTTGACGGTGGCGCAGCTGGCCGAGCTGGAGGAACGGGTCCGGCCGTTCGCCCCGCGCTACAGCTATTTCAAGAGAGGCTCTTAGGGTGAGCAAACGGCGCGTCATCGGGATCATCGCGGGGCTGCTCTTCCTGGCCGGCTCGATCGCGGAGGCCGCCACGGCCGATTGGAAAGAGGGGATGCTGACCCTGGGGGATCAGGCGCCGGACTTCCGCCTTCAGGACGTGGTCACCGGCAAGGTCGTGGCGCGGGCCGACTTCGCCGACCGGAAGGCCCTCCTGGTCATCTTCATCTGCCGCCATTGCCCCTATGTCCTGCACATCAAGGAAGGGCTCGCCCAACTGGCGCGGGATTACGAGGGCAGGTCGGTCGGAATCGTGGGGATCAGCTCCAACGACCCCACGGACTTCCCGGCGGATGCCCCCGAGAGCTTGAAAGAAATGGCCCAGGAAGAGGAGTTCCTCTTCCCCTTCCTGTTTGATGAAACACAGCAGGTGGCCTTGGCCTACACGGCGGTCTGCACCCCCGAGCCGTTCCTGTTTGACAGCCAGCGGCGCCTCGTCTATCGGGGGCAGTTCGACGACAGCCGGCCCGGGAGCAGCCGGCCGGTGACAGGCAGAGACCTCCGGCAGGCGATCGATGCGGTGCTGGAAGGCCGGCCTGTCCCGGCGGAGCAGACGCCGGCCACAGGATGCTCGATCAAATGGAAGAGGTCCTGAGGGCCTTCAGGCTCGCGGAATGGGCGGCGGTGATCCTGAGTCTGCTCGTCGGCTGGGAAGCGGCGAGCCACCCGGCCAAGGGCATCCAGCGCTACCAGGCTCTCATGCGCCGGCTCAACTGGCAGGTTTCTCCCGTGGACAGGGAGCTGGAGCTGCGCAGCACCCGTCGCCTCGGGCTCCTCCTTGTGCTTCTGAGCTTCACCCTGGCCTTGCTGCTTCTGAGCTAATGGGGTGTGCCTGAGGCCGCCCTGTTATACTAGGGGCCATGGGCGGCGAGGCGGAGACCTTCTGGCTCACGCGGGCCCTGTTCCAGCGGTCGATGGGCCTGCTGTACCTCGTCGCCTTCCTCGTTGCGCTGAATCAGTTCTGCCCCCTCCTGGGCGAGCGGGGGCTCCTGCCGGTCCCGCAGTTCCTCAGGTACGTCA
>CAYFHV010000130.1:0-3823 GCA_964343105.1 uncultured Planctomycetia bacterium
GCGGGTCCCGACGATCATGCCGCAGATCTCGCTGGAGGAGTCACTCGAGGCCAGCTTGATCTACAGTGTCGTGGGGCTCAACTCCCCGGAGCGCCCTCTCCTCTCCCGACGGCCGTTTCGGATGCCGCATCACACCATCTCCGGGACGGGAGTGGCGGCATCGGTGGAGGGATAAGACAGAGGTGGAGACAGTCGAAATTACCCTCTCCGCTACGGTCTAATCGCGGTTTAGAGAACGCATGATCCTTCTGACGGAGACCAGAGGTCTGTTGTACAATGGCCGAAAATAAATGGGCCCACAAAGATGGCTAAGGGTGATAAACTTTTATTGAGGATCCTGCAGGGAACAGCGGATGCCAACGTCCGTTTTTCCGAGTTGCGTCACCTGTTGATGCAGTTAGGATTTACCGAGCGGATCCGGGGCGACCACCATATCTTTACCAGGCCAGGGGTCGAGGAGATTTTGAATCTTCAGCCCAAGGGATCGGCGGCGAAGCCGTATCAGGTGAGGCAAGTACGAACCGTGATCCTGAAGTATAAGTTGGCAGGAGGAGAAGATGTCGGGTCTTAAATACGAAGTCATTCTCTATTGGAGCGATGAGGATAAATCCTTCATCGCCGAGGTGCCGGAGCTTCCCGGCTGTGCGGCGGATGGAACAACCTACGAGCGAGCTCTGAAGAACGTGGAGCGGGTGATCCGGGAGTGGATCGAAACCGCCCGGGAAGAGGGTCGCCCTGTCCCTGAGCCAAAGAAAGGCCGCCTCGTTTTCGCCTGAAGTCTTCCACGAGTTTTGCAAGCTTTTTTGACGCCTTCGGCACCCTTTCGCGTACATAAAGTTAGGTGCTAAAAATTAACATATTTAACCGTTTCATCGGGTATACTTCCTTATGAAACCCTAGAAGGGACGGGGTTTTTTTTACCCTGTTCTTTGAGGGATAAAAAGTCTCTGAAGAAATCCTTCCCGACAAAGGCACATCCGCCGTAAGGCGGAGCCGCAAAGCCGCGGGTCCCACGTGGATCGCCGGGCTGCCGAAGGAGGGTGAGTAAGAAGGCAATCTGGCGCCTGTACGTATGATGCGGCTCGATCATCCAGCGAATCGAACGAGAAGGCTTACCTGCCAAGGCATGGCTGGATTTACCCTGCTTGCCTTTCTGGCGGCACAACTCGTCTGGCCACAGTCTGTTTCCGCCCGAGACACCCTCCGGCAGCAGCCATCCGCTGAGAATAAATCCGGGTTGGAGGAGCTGACCGCAGCGCTTGAGACGGCTCCTCAGCCGGCCGCATCCTATGCCACCGGCTTGGAGGAATTCAATCCTGGTCACGGAAGGCGCCTGTTGAAACGCCTTACCACCGAACGCCGCAAGTTGTTGGATGCTCTCCAAAGCGGTAACCAGACCCTCACCCTCCGTTTTGTGAACCTGCTGCACACTCCCCCCATCAAGCCGGATGACGTTCCCGACTTTGCCGATGCACGTTTTCTATCGTTCGAGCTTCCCCCCTCGGCTGTTTCCGCCTTCTTGGCTTCAGAGCCGACGGTGCTCCGCGACAATTCGTTCTGGTCCGCGCTTCTTGGAGCCGCAGGCGTTCTGCATACGGCTGAGAATGTGGCTGGAGTAGACGCCTTCGCGCCTGGCCGGAACGCCATGCGCCGGGTGACCTACGCCTACACCCAGTTGGATTTCGATGGCGGGAAGCCCCGGAAGCGCGTTCTGTTGGACGGCGGGTCATCCGAGGAAGCCCTCCTCTCGCGCTTGACATCGGAGCAGAGGGAAGAACTGAAGCGGAACCGAATCGCCTTCCTTCATGCCGGGGATCCAAGTCCCTTCGCCGAAGCGGGGGGACCGCTTGCACAAGGGGTCATCCTGTATCGTCCCCCGCACGAATCGGTGCGGGAGCTCATGAGTAGGCTGCGGGAGAGCTATCAGGGAAAGATAATGGAAGCGGGGCTTCCCCAGGCGTCGCTGGACAACTTCCTGGTGGAACATTTCTTCTTTCCGATCTTCATCCTGCTGAGGGACCACATGCAGCTGGTGACGATGTTCCGGAGGTGGCAGAGTCGCCTGAAAGAAAGAGCGGCCCCGGTGGGAGAGAAGCTCCTCGGTTTGCACCTGGGGGGAGCGATGCACTTTCACGATCTTCAGGCCCTGGCTTCACGGGATCTGCCTTCGGATGCCCGGCTGAGACTGGAGAGCCAAGATGATACCCGGGTGCCGGTACTGGCAGGTATGTTCAAGGGGATCCCCTTCTTCCCGGCGCGGTTTGAGCAGATCATGGACCACCTTCTGTAAGGGAGGACGGTGAGGTAGAGCTGGATGTGCCGTATTTCGCGGATCTCTTTGGCGAGTATCTCGACGCGCAGCCCGAGGGGATTCGTGTGGAAGCGATCTTTCACGCTCTCTTTCCTCAGGCCAGCGATACGCCGGAAGCGGTTCAGCTCGGCGAGGGGTCGTTTGAGGATCACCGATCGCTCACCTTGCTTCATGGAGTCTTGAGCCAGTTGTCGGGAGCCGATCTTCAGGAACTGTTGGATCGGGCGAGGTCGGGAGATCCGGTTTCTTCCTTGGAAGGACTTCAGGTCCTGTTGGCGAAAGAGGAGTACCGAACCCTTCCGGGGTTCGATGAGGTCATGCCCCTGGTCCCGCGATGGCATGCCATTGCCTGGTACAACCTTGGCGTCACGCGGGGAGAGCAAGGGGATCTTTCGGGTGCGGTGGCGGCCTACGAGCGGGCGGTTGAGATCAAGCCGGATTATGCCGCCGCCCAGCGTAATCTTGCTACCGCTCAGAAAGCCCTCCAAAGGTTAAAAGGCGAGGGAGATCAACCCTCGACTGGCCTGGAGGAGCGGGTGCCGGGGTGGCTGAAGGGATTAGCGACGGCGGAGGAGCTGGAGCGATGGATCTATCGGGGGCATGAGGCCCTGCTGGGGCCGCGGCCGGTGGCGGTGCTGTTTGATCCGGGGTTGGTGCCCGGGAAGGATGATGGGGATCGGGAGCTTTTGTTGCTCCAACTGGAGGAGCAGATGCGGTCGGTATACGCCCTGCCGAAGGAGGCTCGATTTCGGATCGGCTTGCGCAGTGCGAGGTCGGACCGGGAAGGGGAGTTCCGGATTATCGAGGTGGTTCGGCATCCGGAAGCGAAGCCGGGGCCTCTTCCGCTTGGTGTGCTGCCGTTGGTGGTGACGGAGGCGGTGGCTTCTCCTCACTCGTTGTTCTACACAGACCCCCTGTTCTACGCCGATCTGACAGGACTCACCCTGCCCCAAGCCCTGGCCGATCTCACCGACCTGTTCGCCTGAGCGGCAGAAAAGGGTGCCAGGCCTGAGATGAGACCTGGCGCCCTTTTGAGGGCGCAAGGTTTTGCATTATTGATAAAATATTTGTTGACATGGCGGGTTGAGGGATATAACCTATTCTGCCCCGATGCGGAAGAAGCTTCTCGCCAAGTCAACCCCTGTGGAGCCCATCGAACGCCGGATCTTGCTGATGCAAGGCCAGCGAGTCATGCTGGATGCGGAGGTGGTCACAAATTGTGGCCACCTCCATCGGCTGAAGTTCTCCCCAACGCTTCCTTACGCTTTTACAGAGCATGGCGCGGTCATGTTGGCGAATCACGACGAGAAGATCCATTCCATCTTCGACGCCATACGGCAGTTGATGTCTCCACCGCACTCGCCGCGCCGACGGATTGGTTTCCTCGAAGCTTCTATCCAGGAGAATCCCGCGATTTCCTCGAAGCTTCTATCCAGAAATATCCCGCGTGTCAGCGGGAAGCGGGAGTTTCACGCGGGGTAACCGCCATGCTGGCAAAGGTGGAATCTGCGG
>CAYFHV010000131.1:0-1500 GCA_964343105.1 uncultured Planctomycetia bacterium
GCTGGAAGCCATCTCTAGGCTGGAGAGGACCCTTGCTTACCACAGCCGCTTCCCTCAGGAGCTTTGGCCGGACGATCCGGAGGAGTTTGCGGACCAGTTTGCGCTGCTCGAGTTGGCCGGCACTCCGGAGATCAACTGGACCCCCACCGCCCCGGATGAGTTCGCCGAGCTGGCCCGGGTCCTCGGGGATTTCTACAGGAGAGAGCGCGTTATCCCCCTGCGCCAGCGAGGGCCCGGCGAGCTTTTGCCGGCGACCGCTGGCCTGATCGCCTCCGCCGGGATGGAGGAAGGCCGGGTGATTCTACCGAGCTTCTGGAAGGCGAAGGGCATCGGCAAGAAGATCCAGCGAGTTCTGAAGGATCTGCGCCTGGGTCCGGCCGCCGATCCGGAACCGGCACGCATCGCCTTTGTCCTCGGGGAGGTGCTGCTGAACATCAACGAATGGGGATACCGGCGGGCGCCCGGCTTTCGCACCGTGATCACCCACCGCCGGCTGCATGGCCCGAACCGGGTGGAGGTTAACGTCCAGGATCAGGTTGCGCTTGCCCAGCAGGAACGCGGGGAGGAGCCGAGAAGTTTTTCCTTCCGATCCCTTCCGGAGGTGCCGGACGATGCGAACGAGTGGGGTGCGATCGTGGAAGAGCATCTTCGGCTGACCGGCCGAGAGGGGGGAATCGGCGGCCGCATCATCAGGAGCATGATCGGCATAACCTTCGAACTGGAGGAAACCTTCGACCCGTCGGTCGGCAACCGGTACACCTTGACCTTCCCGCTTGCTGACAAAGAGGAACCAGCCGCCGGCCCGCCCGCCTCGGCCGGCATGGAGCAACGCGGTACGGCAGGAAGCCTGCTCGTGGGCAACGTCGAGATCAGCATGGATCATCACCGGAGGGTCACCATGCCGGTTCAATGGCCCTCATATTGGACTGCCGATGCGGTTGTCGGGGAGCTCGTGGAGAGCGACGGATGGCGTTTCATAACGCTTCTACCGGCGAGGGCCGGCGAGCCGAACTCTGTCCATCAGGACAACAGCCACAGGATTCTTCTTCCGGAGGACTGGCTGAGCTGGCTTGACGTCAAGGCCGGCGGCCGCGCCGTCCTGCTGGGCGTGAAGGACCACCTGGAGCTCTGGAGTCCAGCGGCATGGGAGCGGCTCCAAGCGGAGTGGGAAGAGCCGTACCGGCAAGCTCTCGAGAGAGCGCTCGGAGGGGGCCCGGCCGCCGGCATGGAAGAGAGGTGGCGCGCATTTATCCGGGGCGGCATCCAGCTCAACCCGCCGTGGAGCTTGGACCCGGCCTACCAGGAGTTCCAGCGGCTTCCTGTATTACAGCTGACCCCAACGAGCCTGGACGACTTTCTCGCCCCTCTGGAAGACTCGTTGCGGACGCGGGGCGTTTCCCTGGCGTCGCCAAGTGGAACGGGTCTGGTTCTAGGATTCGGGCGCCGCCCAGAGGAACTGGTCGAGCTGGCGGAACGATATGGCTTGCGCGCCGTCCATGA
>CAYFHV010000131.1:1510-3797 GCA_964343105.1 uncultured Planctomycetia bacterium
CGCAGCGCGGTTTCTTGCAGATCAAGGTTACTCCCCCGACCGGTTCATCCTTCATCATGCCGATCTGAGCCGGATTGAGGGAATCATTCCCGATGGCTCGATGCAGATTGTAATAGCCAAAGGGCTGCGTCAGATCACCAATGACCGGTTGGCTCACGATGTGGTGCGGGTTTTAGTTCCGGGAGGTTTTGCCATCATCGATGCCGAGCAGGGTCTGGGTCAGCTGACGCCGGCGATGGCCTCCCAGGGGGAGATCTTGCTTCAGCCCGACTTCACCTCGTTATCCCCCCTCATTTTCAGAAAGGCATCGGCTGCCGGCATGGGGCAGGCTCAGCCGCTCACCCCGGAGCAGGCGGTAGAAATCCTGAGATCCAAGGGATGGCACGCCAGGGAGGGGCAGTTGGACTTCCGATTCCTGGCCATCCGTCCCTTGAAGCCGGGACAGCGTTCCTGGCATCTCGGGAGCGGCTCCTCTCCCCTGCCGGTGCTGGAGGCCTTGATGGGCTTGAGGGTCCGTGCGGAAGACAGCGACCCGGGATTCAAATCGATGTTCGATAACTGGATGGAACTGACGGACATCAGCGCCATCGTCAAGGAGCAGGGGGGCCAGGCGGAATACCTGCTTGCCGATTCGGCTTGGGACCCGCATCTGCCGGCCGCAGGCTCCATGGATCACATCGTGGCGATCGATCTCTTCACCGGATTCCCCGACGCGCGCCGATGGCCGGAGTCGAAGGTCAAGGAGGTTATCCAGAGGATCGCGCATGCTGCTGCGGAAACGTCCACAGTTCTCATCAGCGGCGAGGGTGTTGTTCCGACCGCCGCCGATGGGGCGGCACTGCTGGAACAGGAGCTGAACCGGAGGGGCAGGAAATTCCTGAAGTGGGATGTGGGGGACCTCTTGCCCTCGGATGCGGCGGACACGGGGCTATGGCTCTTCACGATTTCCCCCGAAGCGGAGGCGGCTAAACTGCGCATTGGATTCGTGCCAGCCGACGAGCCAGCGGGCCTGGTGGGCTTTCTCTTGGAGGGGGATGGGCTGGCATTCGGGCCCCTCTTTGCGATGGCGGCGGTGCAGGGATGGAAAGTTCCCTTCGCCGGGATTGCGACGCAGGAGCGGATCGACCGATTGGCCGCGGAGCTGCCGCCCATCGCCGCCGAGCTGCTCCGGAAGCGGATGGTGGTGAGCGACGGGAAAGCGCCGGAGGCGGTTCGGCAGGAGGCGACGTGGTTGATTAAGGGGCAGATTCCAGCCCAGCAGATTCCGGCATTGGTGGTCACCCCGGTCGGCGACATTTGGGAGGATCTGCTCGCCCAGATTCAAGGATATCTGCGCCTGGTGGGGCTGAAGCTCGCCGGCCCGGAGGACGAGAAGAGCGCTCTGGCGCTGATCCGGGCGGCCTGAGCGGCGTTTTTTTGCGGTGGGGATTGCAGAAAATGCTATGATTTTGACATGACTGGGCAACCCCGCCCGCTGGGCCGGTGGGAATCGCTCTTCACCCGGCAGGAGCGGATGGCGCTCTCCTTCCTGATCGGGGTGGGGCTTCTCGGCCTTGGCCTCCAGCTCCTTGGGTGGGGACGGCAGCCGACCGGCGTTGAGGCGGGGCCCGCGGCGATCTCTGTGAACCGGGCTGGGCTGGAGGAGCTGACCGCCTTGCCGGGAATAGGACCGGTGATGGCGCGGCGGGTCATGGAGGACCGCCGGCAGCATGGGCGGTTTCTGACGCTCTCGGATCTGCGCCGGGTGAAAGGAATCTCACCGAAGAGCCTGGAGGAACTCCGCGGCCGTGTCCGCTTCGACTGAGGGGCGGGCGGCTTGCAACGTTCGCCCACCCAGCGAGCGGGCGCCGATGGCGTGGGTTGCGCTCGCCTTTGTCGCCGGCATCGGGCTGAGCGGGCTCTTCCCGTCGGCGGCATCAGGTATGCCCCGCCTCTTACCCCTTCTTGCCGTCAGCCTTCCGGGGATCGGCCTGCTGTGGTGCCGGCATCGGCCAGGCCGAGTCAATCTGTTCCTCCTACTGCTGATCGGCTGGTTTGGCATGGTCCGGGCGGGCATGGCGGGGGAGGTGGCCGGCTCCGGGATCGTCGATTGGATCGAAACGCGGCCGCGGCCGGTGACGCTGACGGGAGCGCTGGTGAGTGACTTGCCGATGGAGCGGGCTCGGGGCCGGTGGGGATGGTTCCGCGTGGAGGCGCCTGCGGGCAAGTTGTGGGTGCGCTTTCCGCCGCGGGCAGGGGAGCTGAGGTACGGCGAGCGGGTGCGGCTGAGCGGGCTGCTGCGCGCGGG
>CAYFHV010000132.1:0-617 GCA_964343105.1 uncultured Planctomycetia bacterium
CCCGGTTGGCGAGAAGGTCCTCGCTTTACACCTGGGGGGAGCGATGCACTTTCAAGATCTTCGGGCCCTGGCTTCGCGGGATTTGCCTCCGGATGCGCGGCTGAAGTTGGAGGGGCAAGACGACAGCCGGGTGCCGGTGCTGGCGGGTCATTTCAAGGGAATCCCCTTCTTCCCGGCGCGGTTTGAGCAGATCATGGACCACCTTCGAGTCAGGGAAGACGGTGAGGTGGAACTGGATGTCCCGTATTTCGTGGATCTCTTTGGCGAGTATCTCGAGGCGGAGGCCATGGGGATTCGTGTCGAAGGGGTTTATCACTCTTTCTTCCCTCAGGCCAGCGATACGCCGGAGGCGGTTCAGCTCGGCGAGGGATCGTTCGAGGCTTACCGGTCTCTCACCTCACTCCACGGTGTCTTAAGCCAATTGTCGGGAGCGGATCTTCAGGAACTGTTGGATCGGGCGAGGTCGGGAGATCCGGCTTCTGGGTTGGAGAGACTTCAGGCCCTGTTGGCGAAAGAGGAGTACCGAACCCTTCCGGGGTTCGATGAGGTAATGCCCCTGGTCCCCCAATGGCAGGCCGGCGCCTGGTACAACCTTGGCATTGTCCGGCAGGTGCAAG
>CAYFHV010000132.1:717-3775 GCA_964343105.1 uncultured Planctomycetia bacterium
GGGATCTTGCGGGGTCGGTGGCGGCCTACGAGCGGGCGCTGGCGATCAATCCGGACTATGCCGACGCCTGGAACAACCTTGGCATTGTCCGGCAGGCGCAAGGGGATCTTGCGGGGTCGGTGGCGGCCTACGAGCGGGCGCTGGCGATCAATCCGGATCATGCCATTGTCCGGCGCAACCTTGCTGCCGCTCGGAAAGCTCTCCCTGGCTGGAAAGGCGAAGGGGATGAATCCTCCGCCGGCATGGAGGAGGATGCGGGCGCTGGCGAGGTGAGGCGCAGGGTCGAGTCGTGGATCAACCTGCCCGGCGTTCAGCTCGAGATCGAAAGGCGCGGGGGGAGTTTCTGGTTCGCCGAAGAGGTTCGCTCCGCGACCGGAGAGGAGCGACGCTATGGCGGCGTCCTGATCCGGTTGAAGGATGCGCAGGTCCGCAGCCGCAGCGGGTTGCTCTTCGCGCAGGCGGCGCTGATGCGCCAGCTGCAGGCGGAAACCGCCGCAACCCCGCTGAAGAACCTTCCTTGGATCGAGCTGTCGAGCGATGTCCCTCAGGCGACGAAGCAGCTTGGGGAGGCACAGGCCAGGCGGGGATTGGATCTGGCCCTCTTTGCGACGCCGAGAGATCCGAGGGCGAGGCAGGCGCTTGCCGATCGGGTGCAGCGAGAGTTGTCAGAGGCCATGCCCTATCCTGCCGACCCGCCCCGGGCGATCCTGCTGGGGCGCGCGCAGGTTCTCCAACTGCATCCTCTTCTGCTGGATTACTGGACCACGGCGGAGCTGAACGAGCTCCCGCCGGTGGTCATCCTGCTTCTCACCGACACCATTCAGGACAAGGCAGGCAACGAGTACGCGCTCGCCATCTGGCTCTAAAACCCCGCCTGCGGTATCATAACGCCTGCATGAAGGCGAACCGACTGCCACAGCGGGCGTCCCATCTGCTGCTTGCCGGCCTGCTCCTCCTGGGCTGCGGCAGGAAGGACCCGGTCATCAAGATCGGGTTCGTTGCGCCGCTCACCGGAGACCAAGCGGCGCATGGGGCCGACATGATGCGGGGCGCGGAGCTTGCGCTGGAGCAGGCGCGGGCGGCTGGTCCGATCCTCGCCGGCCATCGGGTCGAGCTGGTGTCGCTGGATGACGCCCGGAACCCCGCCCAGGCGGTCAGCGCGGCCAAGCGGCTCGCGGCCGACCCGGATGTGGTGGCGGTCGTCGGGCACCTGAACTCGAGCTGCACCAAGCCGGCCTCGGCGGTCTACCACGAGGCGCGCCTCCTGCACGTCAACCCCGTCTCCTCCAACCCGGAAATCTCCCGCCAGGGGTTCGACACCTTCTTCCGGATCTGCGCCACCGATGACCTCCAGGGGCCTGCCGGAGTCCGCTTTGCGGCGGAGAGGCTGGGGGCGAAGAGGATCTACGTCCTGGACGACATGACGACCTACGGGCGCGGGCTGGCCAACGAATTCCTGAAGGCGGCACGGGAAACGCCGGGCATCGAGCTCCTCGGGCACGAGGGGATCACGCAGGGGGAGAAGGACTTCACACCGGTCCTGACCAAGATCAAGGGGATGCAGCCGGACCTCATCTACTTCGCCGGGATGTTCCCGGAGGCGGCGCTCCTCATCCAGCAGAGATTCAAGCTGGGGGTGCCGGGTCATTTCCTGGGTGGGGACGGGCTGTTCGAGCCGGCCCTCATTCAGCTCGCCACGCCGCAGGCGGCGGAAGGGATTTACTTCACCACGCTGGGCGGGGATGTCCGGCAGCTCCCCGCGGCCGAGGGATTTGTCTCCGCCTTCGAGCAGAAGTACGGTCATCTGGGCGCCTATTCCTCGTATGTGTATGAGGCCACGAACATCGCGCTGGAGGCGATCCGCCGGGCGGGGCGGAAGGACCGCGCCGCGACGCTCGCGGCGATGAAACAGATGCGGCAGTACCGCGGCATCCTCGGCGACCATACCTTCGACGAGAAGGGGGATACCACCATCCGGACGATCGGGGTCTACACCGTGCGCGACGGGAAGTTCCAGTTCCTGCAGGTGGCCAACTGACGGGGTCTGACCCCAGGAGGGTCTGACCCCATTCGATGACAACGGGCGAGCTCTTCCTGCAACAGCTCCTCAACGGCTTGACCATCGGGGCGGTCTACGCCCTGATCGCGCTGGGCTACACGATGGTCTACGGCGTCATCCAGCTCATCAACTTCGCCCACGGCGAGGTCTTCATGGTGGGCGCGTACGTGGGGCTCTCGGTCTTCCTGATCCTCGGGCAGCCGCTGGTGTCGGGCGGATCGACCGGCGGGTTCCTCCTGGCGCTGGGTGCCGCCGGCCTCTTCTGCTGCCTGCTGGGGATTGCGATTGAGCGGGTCGCCTACCGGCCCCTGCGCCAGGCGCCGAAGCTGTCGGTGCTCATCACCGCCATCGGCGTCTCCTTCTTTCTCCAGAACGCGGTGATGCTGAGCTTCGGAGCGCAGGATCGGTACGTCCCGTCTCCGGTGCCGGTGGTGCACTGGGGGCGGGGGGCGGTGACCGTGACACCGATGCAGGTCATCATCTTTGCGGTCTCTCTCGGCCTCATGGCCGCTCTGCAGGCGGTGGTCTACGGGACGCGGTTTGGTCGGAGCATGCGGGCCACCGCGCAGGATCCGCTGGCCGCGCAACTCATGGGGATCTCGGTGGATCGCGTGATCTCGGCGACCTTTGCGATCGGTTCGGCGCTGGCGGGGGTGGGTGGGGTCCTCTTCGGGGTCCACTATTCGACGGTCAACTTCCACGATGGGTACCTCACGGGGTTGAAGGCATTCACCGCGGCGGTCCTGGGGGGAATCGGGAACATTCCCGGGGCGATGCTGGGAGGAATCCTGCTCGGGCTCCTGGAGGGATTGGCGGCCGGCTACCTCTCCTCGCAGTGGAAGAACGCGGTGGCCTTTGCCGTGCTCATCCTGGTGCTTCTGGTCCGGCCGCGGGGACTCCTGGGGGAGCGGGTGGCGGAGCGGGCATGAAGAAGGACGTCAGATTGCTTCGCCCCGCTGGCGCGGGGCTCGCAGTTACGGTGGTTCTGGTGCTGCTGCC
>CAYFHV010000133.1:0-3740 GCA_964343105.1 uncultured Planctomycetia bacterium
CCTGGTGGTGCAGGGCTGGATCCCCGGGTTGTCCACGAAGAACTGCCTGTTCAGCTCGATGAAGTGTTTCCACTGCTCCGGGGTTTCGTCCTCGGTGAAGATGGCCTTCACCGGGCAGACCGGCTCACAGGCCCCGCAGTCGATGCACTCATCGGGGTGGATGAAGAGCTGGTCCGGGCCCTCGTAGATGCAGTCGACCGGGCACACTTCGACGCAGGCCTTGTCCTTCACGTTGATGCATGGCTCAGCGATGATGTACGGCATGATGCCTTCCTCCGTTTCTCCTTCCGGTTTCCTCAGCCCCCGATGAAGCCGGCCAGCCGCTCCCTGGGGTGGCCACGGGAGAGCTTCTTGAGGGCCATACCCTCGACCTGCCGGATTCGCTCCCGGGTCACCCCGTAGGCCGCACCGATCTCCTCCAGGGTCAACGCGGTGTCCACGCCGATCCCGAACCTGAGGCGGAGGATCTGCGCCTCCTTTGGCGTGAGGTCGGCCAACGCCCGCGCCACCTCCTCGGCAAGCTCCCTGGACTGCACGGTGTCAACCGGCGAGACGGTTGTCGGATCCTCCAAAAAGTCCCCGAGGTCGCTGTCCGCCCCGATGGGGGTCTCCAGCGAGAGCGGCTTTGCGGCGAACTTTAGGAGTGTTTCCACATTTTGGGGCGGCACGCCGGTGCGCTGGGCCAGGTCCGCCGGGGTGGGCTCACGCCCAAGCTTCTGGCCGAGGGCCCGACTGGTCCGCTGGATGCGCTGGAGCGCCTCAAGCAGATGCACGGGGACTCGGATAGTCCGCGCGCGGTCGGCGATGCCGCGCGTGATGGCCTGCCGGATCCACCAGGTGGCGTAGGTGGAGAACTTGAAGCCCCGGCGATAGTCAAACCGGTCTACGACCTTCATGAGGCCGATGTTCCCTTCCTGGATCAGGTCCAGAAGTGGCATCTCTTCGGTGACGTACCGCTTGGCAATGGAGACCACGAGGCGGAAGTTAGCTTTTATGAAGGCTGTCTTCGCCTCGCGCATCTGGCGCCCTCCGGCCTCCATCTCGGCCAGCAGGTCCTTGAGGACCCCTCGGGGAACCCCCACCTCGGCCTCCAACTGGCGGAGCTGCCGCTTGAGGGTGATCTTAGAGGGCTTAGCGCCATTGCGCTCGTGAGCAATCCGTTCCTCCAGCTCGGTCAGATGCTGGCCGTAGATGCGGGCCTTCGTGGCCAGCCCTTCGATGAGGCTTTGAGTGAGGGTCAGGGCCTCAAGCCTCCGCGCGATCTCTTCACGCTTCCGGCCGAGCCCCAGGAGGATGCGTTCCCGCTTGGCCTGACTGCTCGCCCGGCGCAGGGCCTTCTCCAGCCTGGCCGTTTCCTCCGTTACGCGGCGGAGGGCCCCAAGGGCCGCCCCTACCCGCCGGGCCTTATAGCCGTCTAGCTCGATTTCGCCAGACACCTGGCTGCTGCGGGAGAGGTCGGAGAGGGGCTGGTGGTCCCGGCGCAGTCGCTCAGCCAGGGCCAGGACTTCCCGGGCTACGAAGGGAAGGCTGAACAACGCCCGGGACCGGCGGGCCTCTCCCTCCTCGATGCGGCGCCCCAGCTCGACCTCCTTCTCGGCGGTCAGGAGCGGAACCTGGCCAATTTCGCGAAAGTAGAGCTTCACCAGGTCCGGACCCTGGCGATCCTCAGAGGGTTCGGGGCGATCCGTCTCAAGCTCCGACCCGGCCGTGGACTGTTCTTCCTGGTACAGGGTCTCCCGGAGTTTTTCTTTGATTCCGGCAGTGGCCCCGGCGGACCCCGCTAGCGCGGCCCCAGGAGCTTCCTCTAAACTTTCTAGCCCTGTAAAGCGCATTGATCCGCCCTATCCTCTAGGCGACCGGCTCGACAGCTCTCGCCAATTTATCCACGGATTTTTGCCGGGTGACACATTCAGTGTCGGCCGTCGTCCCCGTCGTCTCCAGAACACCCTCCCTAAGCTAGGCAAACGGCATGCCACGATCGTCTTTGCCAGGGCGTGGGACGGGTCTGCTCCGTAACGTATTGTGTTTACAGCTAAGGCTGGTCTAAAGCAGGCTTCCCTCATAGGAAGAGATCGGAGAACGAGGACGCACGGGGCTAGGCGTTTCGTCCCCTCGACGGACGTTTTGTCCCCCCGGGTGGATCAGCGCGAAATACGATACGCCTTGAGCTTTCGATTGAGAGTTTTCAGGTGAATTCCCAGGAGGCGGGCGGCCTCGGCCTTCTTGCCTTGGGTCCGCTCGAGGACCTTCAGGATGTGAAGCCGTTCGATCTCGGAGAGCGAAAGGTGTGAAGGCGCTTCCTTTCCCAAGGACTGGTGAGGCGTGCGAATGTTCGGGGGGAGGTCGTCGGGGCCGATGACAGGCCCTGGGGAGAGGATCACGAGGCGCTCGATGGTGTTGGCGAGCTCTCTGACATTCCCCGGCCACGGGTAGTCGACGAGGAGCGCGAGAGCCTTGTCGGAGACCCCCTTCGCCTTCTGGCCAGGGAGTCGGAACTGATGCAGGAAGTGGTCGATCAGCAGCGGGATGTCGTCCTTCCACTCCCTCAGGGGAGGGAGCGTCGTGGTGATGACGTTGAGGCGGTAGTGAAGGTCCTCCCGGAAGCGCCCCGCCTGCACCTCCTGGGCCGGGTCCTTGTTGGTGGACGCCAGGATGCGGACATTGACCTTGAGGGTCCGCGTGCTCCCCACCCGGCGCAGCTCGCCGGCGTCCAGGACCTGGAGGAGCTTGGCCTGCATGGCCGGGCTCATCTCTCCCACCTCATCGAGGAACAGGGTACCCCCGTCGGCCACCTCGAAGAGGCCCGGCTTCGCGCTGACCGCGCCGGTGAAGGCTCCCTTCTCGTGCCCGAAGAGTTCGCTCTCCAGGAGCTGCTCCGGAAAGGCGCTGCAGTTCACGGCTAAGAAGGGCTGGGCACTGCGCCGGCTCCCCTGATGGATGGCCCGGGCCACCAGCCCTTTCCCCGTCCCGGTCTCTCCCTGGATCAAGACGTTGGCGTCGGTCGGGGCGATCCGCTCGATCGTCTGGAGCAGGGAACGGATCGCCGGGCTTCCGCCCAGGATGAGCGGGGGGCCCTCTGTCTGGGCCACCCTCCGCCTTAGCGCCACGTTCTCTTTCTGAAGCCGCTTCTTCTCCGCCGCCCGTTTGAGGACCTCCTCCACCTCGGAGAGCCTAGCCGGCTTCGTGAGGTAGTCGTAGGCGCCCAGTTTCATGGCCTGAATAGCGTCGTCGATGTCGGGATGGCCCGTCAGGACGATCACCTCGGCGGAGAGGCCGGCCTCCTTCATCCGTTTGAGCGCCTCCATGCCCCCCATGCCGGGCATTTTGAGATCCAAGAGGACAACCTCGAAGTCACGGGCAGCCAATGCGGAGAGGGCCTCTTCCCCGCTCTGCACGCACTGGACAGAGTGCCCCATGCGTCCGAGCTCGCTCTCCATCAGGATGCGGAACGGCTCTTCGTCATCGACCACCAGCACCCGCATCAGGCTCCTCGCTTCCCACTCACGGCCCATGGTTGCCATCACACACCCTTCATCTCTCCAGGGGGAGTTTCACGGCCACTGTGGTCCCCCTGCCGATGCCTTCGCTCTTGACCTCGATCGTCCCCCCATGCTGCTCGACGATGCTCTGGCAGATGGGGAGGCCCAACCCGGTCCCCTTGCCAACCTCTTTGGTAGTGAAGAAGGGATCGAAGACTTTCGGCAGGTTCTCCGGGGGGATGCCGCATCCGTTATCGGCAA
>CAYFHV010000134.1:0-3546 GCA_964343105.1 uncultured Planctomycetia bacterium
CCCGGTCCTTGTCGTCCCCGAAGGCGGTGGATTTGAGCCACCACGCACCCTCGGAAAGGTACAGGGTCTCACGCCGGCGCAGGATCGCCAGGGTCCGATCCAGGTACCGAAACCTGCGCAGGCCGCTCTGCGGGAACCAGCGATCGAAGCGGACGCCGAACTGGACGAGCTCCCCCTG
Organism: uncultured Planctomycetia bacterium; assembly: GCA_964343105.1. Lineage (GTDB taxonomy): Bacteria > Omnitrophota > Gorgyraeia > 1-14-0-20-64-10 > 1-14-0-20-64-10 > CAYFHV01. Next base: position 179 of record CAYFHV010000134.1, read on the forward strand.
GATCGTCCGGGTCAGCTTCTCCACGCCGAAACGGCGAGCCAGATCCACTGCACTCCGGCCCTCCAGCGCCTGGCGTCCCTTGCCCTTGAGGAGCTCCTCCGCCAGGGCCGAGATGTACGCCCCCTGGTAGCCATCCTGGGGAAACTCCGCGGGAAGCCCTGCCGAGGCGCGGGCGCGGGCCAGGATCGACTGGCCCAGCAGGTCAATCTGCGTTCCCTCGTCGTTGAGGTAATACTCCCGGTGGACCTTGTAGCCCGCGAAATCCAGGATGTTCGCCACTGCGTCGCCGACCGCCGCCTGCCGGCCATGGGCGACAGAGAGCGGCCCGGTCGGGTTGGCGCTGACAAACTCCACCAGGGCCCGGCGGCCCCCGCCCCATCCGCTGCGCCCGTAGGCGGCTCCCTCCTTCAGGACCTGCCGGAGCACGCTATAGAGGAAGGCGGGGCTGAACGTGAGGTTAAGGAAGCCGGGCGGTTTCGCCTCAACCTGCTCAATGCACTGAGCCAAATCCGACTGCTTCACGCGGCGCTCGAGCTCGCTGCGAAGGGACTGGGCCAGCTCCATCGGAGGCCTCTTGAGGCGGGAGCCGAGCTGCAGCGCCACCGAGCTATACAAATCACCGTGCGCGCCCTGCCGGGGCGGTTCCAGCCCGATCTCCCCGTCCGGGGAAGGCAATCCGATGCCCTGCAGACTGTCCCGGATCAACCGGCGAAGCGCTTCTTCCACCCCGGCGGGAGGGATCATGCGCCCTTTCGGGAGGGATTACTCAGACCCGGCTCCACAACCCCCCGTGGCCGCGCTGGGCTCAAATGCGAGCAGCGCAAGGAGCGAGGAGGAAGGCGTATCATGAGGGATCAGGATACGGCGACGACGAGCGACGCAGCGATGCGACGCATTTCAGCCCAGCCCTGTGGGTTGCGGGAGTACGCCATTTCGGCCGGCCTCACATCTCGGCCGGCTTCGCAGACCGCCCTCCTTATTCGTCGGGCGGCGAATGTCGTTCCTTGGATCTGGCCGCCTGGCGCACGCAACGCGGCTCACGCGGGGTTGTGGAGCCGGGTCTTAGGCAGGCGAACCTGCGGGGCGTCCGCCCAGAGGCGTTCCAGCTTGTAGAACTCACGCGCCTCCGGAGAGAAGAGGTGGGCGACCACCGGTCCGAAATCCAGGAGCAGCCAGCCCCCATCGGGTCGGCCCTCCCGGTGCGCGGGCTTGAGATCCGCCTGGGAGAGGGCCTCCAGGATGTAGTCGGCCACGGTTTCAATCCGGCGGTCGGACGAAGCGCTGCAGAGGAGGAAAAAGTCAAAGCTGTAGGAGAGCTTCCTTAAATCCAGGATCACCATGTCCTCGGCCTTGGCGTTCAAGGCCGCCCGGGCCATGGTGAGTACCGCCTGCCGGCTGCTGCGCAGGGCTATGGCTTTAAGATCCGGTACAGCCCCGTCCCGCAGTCCGGGCACTTCCCCTTCATCGCAGGCCGCCCGTTCTTCATGGTAACTTTCTGGGCGTCCTTCATCTCCTTCATGCCCTTGCACTTGACGCAGTATGCTTCCATGATGGCTTCCTCCTGTGTCGTTTCTTTCTCTTCCGGAATCTATCATGCAGTCCAGGGCATGTCAACCCCGCCCCCGCCGGGGCCGCCGCCCTCACCGTCCCGCCCCGAGCGCTCCTCCAGCTCTCCGACGATCTCCTCGATGAGATCCTCCAGGGTCACCAGCCCCAGCGCCCTGCCCTGCGGGTCCACCACGATGGCAATCTGGATGTGCCGTTTCTGGAACTCCTGCAGGAGATCGCTCACCCTGCGGTCCGGCGGCACCTCGTAGGCGGGGTGGATGAGGTCCTGCAGGACGATCAGCCATCCCTCCCGCCAGATGTGGAGAAGCTCCTGCGCGTACAGGATGCCGGTGATCCGCTCCGGCGTGTCCCGGTAAACCGGGATCCGGGAGTGGCCCTTCTCCGTGATCACGGTCAGCACGTCGTCGTGGCTGGCCCGCTCATGCACCGCCACCATCTGCTCCCGCGGGATCATCACGTCCCCGACCTTCAGGTCCCCGAACTCAAAGATCCGGTGCAGCAACGCCCGCTCGTCCTCCCCGAGCACCCCCTGCTCCTTGCCCAGCTCAATCATGATCTTCAGCTCCTCCTCCGTGATGAGGGGGGAGCGGGGCCTCAGCTCCACGCCGCAGGCCTTGAGGAGCAGGTTCGTGATCTTCGTGAATGCCCGGGCCACGGGGTGGAGAACCGCCAGGAGAAGCCGCATCGCCGGCGCCACCCCGAGCGCCACCCGCTCGGCATGCCGAACGGCAAACACCTTCGGGGTAACGTCCCCGAAGAGAAGGATCGCGCTGCCCATGACAATCGTCGCCACCGGGATCCCCCAGGCGGGCCCCAGCCAGGCGATGCACAGCCCTGCACCCAGGGAGGAGATGGCGGCGTTGACAAAGTTGTTGGAGACAAGGATCGCGGTGATCGCTTCGTCCAGATGTCTCACCAGATCCTCGAGCGCTTTCGCCCCTCGCACCCCTCTCTCCACCAGGTGCCGCAGCCGCAGCTTCGAGAGACCCACGAGCGCTGTCTCGGAGGCGGACAGAAAACCGGAGATGGCCAGGAGCAACAGAAGGGCGATGATCCAACCGGTCATGAACGGTACAGCCCCTTCTCCTCGATCATTCGACGCACCGGGTCGGGGACGAGGTCGCGGATGTCTCGGCCCTCGCGGATCCGCCGGCGGATCTCGGACGCCGAAAGGTCCAGCGTTTTCACCGCGATCGTCTCGACCCCGGGCGGAAGCTTCCCCGGGGGGTGGCCCGGCCGGGGAACCGCCGCGAATCGAACGAGGGAGAGCAGGCGGTCCGCCTGCCGCCAGGTGGGAAGCTGCTCGGCCGCCTCGGCCCCGAGCAGGAAGAACCACTCGTTGCCCGGCCGCTCCGCCTGAAGCTTCAGGACGGTGTCGATGGTGTAGGAGGGAGGAGGGCGCTCCAGCTCCAGGCGACAGATCTTGAAGTGGGGATGCCCCTCGATCGCCCGCTCCACGAGCTGGCAGCGCTCCTCCGCGGAGACATTCCCCTCCACCGGCTTGTGCGGCGGAAGATGCGCGGGGATCCAGAGCACCTCATCCAGCCCCAACGCCTCGCGCGCCCCCTCCGCCAGCAGGAGGTGCCCGAGGTGGGGCGGATTGAAGGTCCCGCCGAACAGCCCGATCCTCAACATGCCCCCCATTCCAGAGGAAGGGATGACACGGCGGAAGTCCGGCTCGGGCGATGGGGTGAGCGGACCGTCTCGCAGCGCGAACGTGGCACGGTCTTCATTCTCCTTAATCCTCTTTTGTTCAGGAGTGAGCGCGAGAGCGAGCGCTGGGCCTCGCTGGGGCCCAG
>CAYFHV010000135.1:0-3499 GCA_964343105.1 uncultured Planctomycetia bacterium
CGCTGCGCAGGGAGATCTCCCGCTCCCTGGAAGGGCCGCCGCAGAGGACGCCGATAGGACCCTGAAAATCCTGAAGGCTCATGGGAGGACCTTCACCTCGAGCTCCAGTTCGACGCCGAATTTCCTCAAGACCCGCCCGCGCGCCTCCTCAATGACCGCCAGCACATCGGAGGCGGTGGCCTGCCCCACGTTCATGATGAAGTTGGCGTGGATGGAGGAAACCTGCGCCCCGCCCACCCGGTAGCCCTTGAGGCCCGCCTGGTCAATGAGCCAGCCAGCGCTCCGGTACGACGTACCTAGACCCCCTTTGGTACGTCGTACCGATTGGGGGTTCTTGAAGATGCAGCCGACGCTCGGGGCGCTCCAGTCCTGGGTTCTTTTCTTGAACTCCCAGAGCCGGCGCACCCGTTCAGCGATCTCCTGCCGGCTATCCGGCGAAAGCTGCAGGCAGGCGGCCAGGACAATCTGGCCGTCCAGCTCGCAGGAGCGGTACTGAAATTGGAGCTCCTCCTTTCGCAGAACCCGCACGGCGCCGTCCCTCCCCATCACGCGCACCGCCCGCAGCACATCGGAAAAGCTGTGCACCCTTCCCTCGTCGTCATGGGTGCCGGCGTTCATCCGGACCGCCCCTGACACCCGGCCCGGCACACCGGCGAGGAACTCCACACCGCTTAATCCGCTCTCCTCGGCCCGCCGGATCAGCCACTCCAGCGGAAGCGCCGCGCCGACCCAGATGCCGTCCGTTCCCGCCTCAAATCCCTGAAACCCCGCGCCGGCCAGTTGGATTACCAGGCCGGGGATCCCTTCGTCCCGCACAAGGAGGTTCGCTCCGCCGCCCACTGCGGTGAGCGCCAGATCCCCCTCCCCGGCGATCCGGAGAAGCCGGCGCAACTCTTCCTCATCCCTCGGCTCCGCCCAGACATCGGCCGGCCCGCCGATGTGGAAGGTGGTGTGCAGGCGCATCGGCTCGCCGAACCGCACCCGGCCCGGCGCAGCCGCCAGAAACTCCTCCCTTAACGCTGTGGGCGAGATCACCGAGCTCCTCGGTGGGGCAACCCTGCGCCGGGGATGCCCGGCAGCGCGGCGTCGGCAGGCCGAGCGGGCACGGTTCGCCTGCGACAGGAAGGGCCGGCGAGAGCGAGGCCGGACGCCGCAGTGAGCGATGTCACGCTGGGACATCGCGAACGGCGCGTCGCCGGGCGGCCCGGCGCGGGGTCGCTCAACTGGCGGAGGAAGTCGGTGGCGAGGCCGCCCACGCTTCCCGCACCCAGGAAGAGGACCAGGTCGCCGGCCTTCGCCGTGGATCGCAGGTATCCCACCGTTTCCTCCAGCGCAGCCGCCCGGACTCGCCTCTGGCCTGAAGCGCGGACGCGGGATGCAAGCGCCTCAGCGGTCGCACCCTCCACCGGATCCTCCGATGCGGAATAGACCGGAAGAACCACCACCTCATCGGCCCGGGCGAGGGAGGCCGCCAGCCGGTCCATGAGGTAGCGGGTACGGCTGTACCGGTGCGGCTGGAAGACGCAGCGAATCCGCCGGCCGTCCCACATCCGGGCGGTCCGCAGGGTCGCCTCGATCTCCGTGGGATGATGGCCGTAATCCTCCACCACCAGGACCCCGCGCCGCTCGCCGTGGATCTGGAAGCGCCGCTTTGCCCCCCGATACTCCCTGAGCGCCTTCCGGGTCACCTCAAAATCCAATCCCAAGAAATCGGAAACCGCCACAGCCGCCAGGCTGTTCACCACGTTGTGAAGGCCCGGGACCCGCAGCTCCACCGTGCCCAGCGCCCGGCCCTGCCGAAGACAGCGGTACCGGCTGCCTCCGGCCCCGGTCCGGGCATCCACCGCCCGGAACTGCGCCTTCGGGGATAACCCGTAGGTGATCCTCCGCGGCCCGGCGCGAGAGAGGACCCGCATGAGCCAGGGATCGTCCGCGCATCCGACCACCGCCCCGTCCGGCACCACCCGGCCCGCAAAGGAGCGGTACGCCCGTTCAATGTCCCGACGGTTGCGAAAATAGTCGAGGTGCTCCTCGTCCAGATTCGTGATGACCGCCACAGCCGGCCGCAGCCAGAGGAACGATCCATCCGACTCATCCGTCTCGACCACGGCGTACTCGCCCCGGCCCGCATGAACGTTCCCGCCCAACGAATTCAGCTCGGCCCCCACGGCAACCGCCGGATCCCAGCCCGCCTTCAGCAGAATCTCGGCGATGAGAGCGGTGGTGGTGCTCTTGCCATGCGCGCCGGCCACCGCAATCGTGCGCCGGTCGGAGACCAACCGCGCCAGCATCCGGCCCCGGTGCAGGACCGGGATCCGGCGGTTGCGGGCGAAGAGGAGCTCCGGGTTGTCCGGGCCGATGGCCGAGGAGTAAACCACCAGATCAGGATGGTTCAGGTTAGCCGGCGAATGGCCGATCTGGACCTGCGCGCCGAGGCGGCGGAGCTTCTGCAGAAGGGGGCCGTCCTGCTCGTCCGATCCGGTCACCCGGACCCTGCGGCTCAGGAGAAGCTGCGCCACGGCGCTCATGCCGATTCCGCCGATCCCGACCAGGTGGACCTTCTTCGCCTTCATCGCCTTCGTTGCCTTCATCGCCGCGCCGCCACCTCTCTGACGAACGCCCCAAGCCGGCTGGCCGCGGAGCCGTCCGCGTGGGCTTGAAGGGATTGCCGCATCCGCCCTCGCCGCCCCTCGTCAGCCAGGAGCTCCCGCAGTCCCTTCCAGAGCGCTTCCGGCCCGGTCCGCTTCTCCTCCAGGACAACCGCGCCGCCGACCGAGCTCATCCAGCGCGCGTTTTCCATCTGGTGAGCGCCCGCGTGCGGGTACGGGATGAGCAGCGCCGGCACCCCGAATGCGGTCATCTCGCAGATCGCCGTCGCCCCGGCGCGGGAGACGGCCAGCGTCGCGGCCGAGAGAGCGGCCGGCATCTCCTTGAGGAAGGGGATCACCCGGGCCGTCATCTTCAGGTCTGGGTAGCGGCTCCGGACCTCCTCAAACCCGGCCGGCCCGGTCAGATGCAGGACCTGGAGCGCCGCCCGCTCCTCGTCGGAGATACCCTCCCAGACCTCCAGGATCAGCCGGTTCACCGCCTGCGACCCCTGGCTGCCGCCCATCACCAGCACCACCGGCCGGGCTGGGTCGAACCCGAACAGGGCGCACCCCTTCTCGCGGGTCCACTCCTCCGGCCTGGCCCGGATCGGGTTGCCGGTCAGCCGGCTCCTGGCATTCCTCGGGAGATGGGTCAGCGTCTGGGGGAAGCTCACCGCCACCGCGTCGCTCCAACGGGCCAGCCACCGGTTCGCCCGGCCCGGCAGCACGTTCTGCTCATGGATCACGGTCGGAATCCCCCTCGCCCTCGCCGACACGACGGCCGCGACGGTCAGGTAGCCCCCGAAACCGACCACGACGTCCGGCCGGATCTGGCGAAGGATCTTCCCGATCTCGCCCATCGAGCGCACCTGCCCGCTCACAAAGAGCGGATTCAACCAGCGCCACAGCGG
>CAYFHV010000136.1:0-3452 GCA_964343105.1 uncultured Planctomycetia bacterium
CGGTGCCTGCCAAAACCTGGGCATTTGCCAGGAAAAGATCCAGCGGAAGGCCGGTTGTACGCACCACGCTCGCTTCAAGCGCAGGAGCGAGAATGGTGTCGGGAATGAGCTTCCCCTGCCCGTTTCGCCGGGACGCTAAGTTGTTGCGCGCCTGCACCAACCTCTGAGCGCCCCGGAGAATGAACGACTCCACCTCGCCCGACGGCTCCTGCTGCGCCTGCGGCCCGCGCCGGTCGTAAGTCAATCCGGCGTTGCCCTGGCTCACCGCTTTCACAAAGGCCTGCGTCAGCCGAACCACCTCCCATTTCTGCGCCTCGGTGAGGAAGGCGTACTCCCGGTTGGCGGAGAGCGATTCCCAGGCGACCGCCGCCACGCGGGAGGCGAAATCTTTTTCACCGGTCCACCGGCTCATGTCCGAGCCGTACCGCCGGAACAACTCCGGCAGCACCTTGGCCGCGGCGAAGAAGGCCGCCATCCCGTGCGTTCCGGAGAGCTGGAAGCTGGTCCAGTTCGCGTCGTGCTCGCTCTGGGTGTGCTTGATGAGGACGAAGTCGGAGACGATCCGAAGCTCCTCCTGGGGGGTGAGCGGGTTCGCCTTCATGTCCCGGTTCTTCAGCTTCCTCTGCAACGCCGAAAGCCCGGCGCGGACCTCTTCCTCCGTCATCTTGCCGCCCTTGTGCTCGAACCGGCCCTGCTCGGTGAAATAGCTAGACAGAGCGGCCTCTGCTCCCTCGGCAGCCGCCGCCTGGGCGATCCCCCGGGCGCCGTGGATCGCCTGGATGGCGTGGGTGAACTCATGCGTGACAGTGAAGTAGGCGTAAGCTGCAAAGAGCGAGGTATACTCCCGCTGTCCGTTCGGATGGGTGATCTGCACCGTCACGTTGGAGAGATCGAGAAGCTTCAGGATGGCCAGCGTGCGCGGGTTGAGCCCGATGTAGAACTTGCCCACGTCGCCCTCGGTCCAGCCCCGGCCCGCCTTCACGTCCGAGTCGCTCACCTGGCTCACGAACGCTGCGCCGTATCTGGCCCAGTCCGAGTCCTTCTTGACCACCACCGGGGTGGAGGCGATCCGCCGGCCGAATTCCTCCGGCGTCAGGTTGTACTGCTTGGCCAGCTCATCTCGGAAGTCGGTGAAGGCACGGGCCACCAGGCTCAGGGCCTGCACGAGCCGCTCCTGCGCCCGGCCGTTCTGCGGAATCGCCCGCTCATTCAGGAAAGCAATCCCTCCATCGCTTGGAACCGGCAGGGAAAGTTTGAATTGACCGGCGTCGCCGAGCAAAGTCTCCCGACCCTTCGCCGTCTCGTCTGCCCAGCGCTCCAGCTCCTCCCCGGCGAAGCGGTCACCCTGATCGGCCAGCTTGCCCAGGATCAGCGCCCTGGCGGAAAAGAGCGCTGTGAGCCGCTCGTCCCCGAACAGCTTGAACGTCTTGTCCGCCATCATCCCTTCAAACGCCAGCCGTTCCCAGCCCTCCTTCAGCATCCGGTAGGTCTCCGCCCTTCTATCGGAGGTGTCGTTCAGCAGGGTATCGAGCACCTGCTTTGCCAAACCGCCCTGGCCGGGGTGTCTCAGAAGCCCGCCGGTGTCGAACAGCCAGGTGACGAGAGTTGCCCGGATGCCGGCGGCGATCGGGGCGGCGTCCTGCCGGAGTTGTCCAAGCTGGCCTGTGACGAGGGCATCAAACTGCCTGTAAACCCCCTGGTCCACGACCGCGTTCGGCGCGGCGCGGAACGCCTCGGCCAGGTGATGGAGGGCAACCGCAGATCGGCCCTCCCCTTCCGCCAACGCTCCCAGATGGGCCTGCACCTGCGCCTTGGCCCAACCTTCCGCGTCCGGAAGGTGGGCAGCGGCCACGTGCGCCAGGCCGGCCAGCTCCTGCTCAATCCTCCAGGCGATGCGGCGGAGATGAGCAGAGGGGGCTTCTTGCCCACGCTGAGGAATTGCCCCCTCAGCTCTCCGGATTGCTTCATTCAACAGCCCGCTTCCCAACAGGAGATGGCTCTGCTCAGCCAGCTTCAACGCCAGATGTTCGGTGAATCGGTCCCAGATCTCTTGGCCATCGGGCGCTTCGTTCATCGGAACAACAAGCCCGGCCTGGAAGCGGTCGAGCTCCGCCCAGAAGAGCTTCCGCTCCGGCTCCACGAAGCCGGCCAGGCCGGGGTCCTCACCCCGATGGGCCTGCACCATCGCTTTCGCCCGATCCGCGGCCAAACCGGTTAGAACCGACCGGCCGCTCACGGTCGTTGCATTCAGAATCGCGCTCGTCCTGTCCGACACAAAGCGCCAGTCCGATTCCATCGCCCCGAAGAATAGAAGCCGCGCCACCTGAACCGGCGGGAGACCGTAGTAGGCGGCGACCTCCGCCAAGAAGCGGGGCGAGATCCCCTGTGACCGACCGAGGACCTGCACCAGTGTCTGGATGGCGGCCAGGATCCTCACCTTCTCGGCCAGTCCCGGACTCACGCCCGCTTTTCGAACCTCCTCTTCGAAAACCTTCTGACCTGGGATCCACTGCCCTCTCCCGCTCCGGTCGTTGTAATCGTACATGGCCAGCGCTCCCGCCAGGGCGGTGTACGCTCTCTTCAGCGCCCTACCTTCTTTTTCATTCTCGGCCAAAAGTGCTTCGGCGCCTCTGAGCCGGTCTTCCGGCGAGTCCTTCAGCCCCTCGGCCAGCTTGGAAAGCGGTACCGCGCGGGTCGAGTCGCCTCTGAAGAACTGCACCGCTTCGATGGCAGCCCGAACGCGATTTACTGTGTAGCGGCCGAAGATTGGCTCCAGCGCGGAGGCCAGTGTGAGAAGCAGGCCGTCGTCGCGAACCTGGCTGAGGTCAAGCCGGCGCTCCATCCGCGCGATCCGGCGCTCCAGTGCATTCACGCGCCGGCCGAGGGTCTCCACCCGACTCTGGAGACTCTTTCGGCTCTCCGGAATCGCCGCCTGGCGCCTCAGAACGGTCAGATCGGCCTTCACCCCCTCCAGCGCCTTCTTCTCCGCCAACAGGTTGCTCGGCCGGACTCCCTGCTGAATCTGCGCCACCTGCTGGGGGGGCAAATGACTCAGGGCGCCCTGTGCGCCCTGTTTCTGCGCCGCCTCGAGGAGCGTGAGCACCGGGCTGCTGGCGGCGCGCGCCCTGCGGAAGTCAGCGGGGTCCAGATGAACTCCCCGGTCCACCAACCATTGAAGCGCTGGAGCCATGTCCAGCATCTGCTCAAGGCCGCGGCCGGTCCAATCCACCGGAATGACCCCCGCTTCCATGAGGGAGATCAGGAGCCCGGCCCTACCCACAAGGTCGTCGTCTTGAGGAACCTGCTGAAGCCCTTGCGTAGTCTGCGTCTGAGCTAACGGAACCGCCACCGAGTGCCAGAGCGGGTCGTTCGTCAAGCCGGTCACCAGGATGTGGTACGCGCCGATTTCCTCGATGCTGAGCGGGAGGTCGGGGAGGTCCTGATCCGGGGCA
>CAYFHV010000137.1:0-3445 GCA_964343105.1 uncultured Planctomycetia bacterium
CGTGGGCGGCCATCAGCGCGTCAAAGCCGCCCAAGCGCTTGGGACAAAGAGCGTGCCGGTGGTTTTCATCCACGTTCCCCCGGCCCAAGAGAAACTGCTGAACCTCGCCCTCAACCGGATCAGCGGGCAGTGGGACGAGGATCGGCTGGCGGAACTGATCCGGCAGATCAGCGAGGAGACGGATGGGGATATTTTCTTGAGCGGGTTCAGCGAACAGGAATTATCCGCGCTGCTCAGCGAAGGGTTGGCCAACAAGGACCGCGACGTCGACGCGGATGAAGTTCCAGAAGTTCCTGAGCAACCGGTTTCTCGGCCGGGCGAGCTGTACGAGCTGGGCCCTCACCGGATCTTGTGCGGCGACACGACAAGAGCGGAGGACATCGACCGCCTGCTCAATGGGCAGAAGGCCAAGCTCGCGGTGACGAGCCCGCCGTATGGCGTGGGCAAGGAGTATGAGGAGAAAGGGATCGAATCCTGGCTTGCCGCCATCCAGCCGGCTGTCGCGCAGATCTGCCGGGTTTCCGAGGCGGTGGTCTGGAACATCGGGGACCTCTACGCCACCGGCAGCCAGTTCATCGAGCCGACCTTCGCCTACAGCATCCTCATGTTCAAGGAGCATGGCCTCCAGCCGATGTGGATCCGGATCTGGCTGAAGCAAGGGATGAACTTCGGCGTGGGGCCGTACCACCTGGTCAGCCACAAGCCGGTCCAGCAGTACGAGTACCTGGCCGCGTTCGGGCAGGACCCCAGCGCCGTCACCCTGGAGGACTTGGCGGACTTCGAGTACCTGATGGCGTTCTCGCGGGGAAGGGAAAAGTTTGTGAAACGCCTCACTCCCGTCCAGAGAAAGCAATGGGGCTACGCGGGCGTCTGGCCGATCAGGACGGTCACGGCCAACAAGGAGCATCCGGCGATGTTCCCGGCGGAGTTGCCGAAGCGGGCAATTATGATGCACACCGACCCTGGGGATCTGGTGTTCGATCCGTTCATGGGATCCGGCACGACGCTGATTGCCGCCGAGCAACTGGGGCGCCGGTGCGTGGGCATGGAACGGGAGCCGCGGTACGTGGATGTGATCCGCGACCGCTACGCCCGATTCGTTGGGAATCCGGACCTTGCGGCGCACCCGGAGAACTTGCGGCAGGGATAAGACCATGCAGACGGCCCCAGTTCCGATCGACGACCTGAAATTCTCCGACTACAACCCGAGGGAGATCTCCACCCATGACTTCGAGAGTCTCAAGCGCTCGATCCGGCAGTACGGATTGGTCGAGCCGATCGTGGCGAACCGCCACGCGGCCAGAGAGAACGTGATCGTGGGCGGGCACCAGCGGGTTCGAGCGGCCAAAGCGCTGGGGCTCACGGAGGTTCCGGTCGTCTACGTGGACCTGCCGCTGGAGCAAGAGCGGCTGTTGAACCTGGCGCTCAATCGGATCAAGGGGGACTGGCAGGAGGAGCAGCTCGTTCAGCTGATCGGCCAAATCGAGAGCGAACAGGATTTGAGCATGACCGGCTTCACGGATCAGGAGCTGGACAAACTGCTGTACGGGACGCTGGAGGCCGGCGGCATCCGGGAGGACGAGTTCCGGCCGGAGGAGGCGTTGCCGAAGGGCGAGCCCAAGACCAAGCTCGGCGAGGTCATCGATCTGGGCCCGCATCGGCTCGCCTGCGGGGACGCCCGGGACGAGGGGCTGATGAAGCGGCTGATCACCGACCCCATCGATATGATCTTCACCGATCCGCCCTACAACGTGGACTACCAGGGCGGCCGGCTCGGCGGGATCCTGAACGACGCTTTAGCTCCTGCGGATTTTCAGCAGTTCATCACCGACGCCTTCCGGGTGGCGTTCAATGGGATGCGTCCTGGAGCCGCCTTTTACATCTGCATGGGGTGGTCCAGCTACCCGGCGCTTGCCCAGGCGCTCAAGCCCTTGGACGTTCACCTGGCCAACGTCATCGTCTGGGTCAAGGACAACGCGACCTTGGGTTGGCAGGACTACCGGTACAAACACGAGCTGGTGGTCAAGGGCGCCAAGCGGGACAAGGAGCCGGCCCACGCGCTCGCTTACGGCTGGAAGAAAGGGGATCACTACTTCGCCCCGATCCGGGAGGAGACGGACGTCTGGCACATCCGCAAGCGCCACTCCCGGGAGTACGTCCACCCCACGCAGAAGCCGCTTACCCTGATCACTCGGGCGCTCAACAACTCCAGCCGAAAGGGGGAGTTGATTCTGGATCCCTTCGGCGGCAGCGGCAGCACGCTGATCGCCGCGGAGGCGACCGGCCGCCGGTGCGTCATGGTGGAGCTGGACCCCAGGTACTGCGACGTGATTCGGGATCGGTATGCCAAGTACGCGGGGGATGTCCGACTTGCCGCCCATCCCACGTCAAGCGGAGATGAGAGATAGATGCCTCTGCCGAAGGGTCAGAAGATCCGGAGCAAAGAGGAGCGCCGCAGACTCGCTCTGGAAGTCTGGGGAGCCCGACTTCGGGGGATGAGCCTTGCCGAGATTGGAAAGGCCAAGAACCTGCCGCTCTCCACGGTTTGGTGGTTACTTCAGGAATCAAAACGGCTTACGAAGTTTGAATTCACCCAGCTGGCTCAGGAGGAGATTAGAAAGGAGTTTTGGCTGGAGGGACGAGAGCGGGTCAAGACCTTGTGGCTTCTGTTTGCCAGCCACAAGGACAATCCGATCGTGCAAGTCCGGTGCATAGAGGCGATCGGGGTGGAGTCCGAGCGGATGATTCGGATCGCCACGAGCTTAGGGTTGATCGCCAAGGAGCCGGACACGATCAACGTCACGCTGGTTGCGGAGATCATCACGTATGGAATCCTCGACACCATCCCCGACCCCGACACTCGACACCGCCTTGCAGCAACCCTCAGCAAGAGACTTGCTGCGCTTGGTGTCGCAGGGGATTCAGGGGGACAGCCCGAACTTCCTGGCCCGGACGGACGTTAACGCTTTTATCGAGCGGGTCGTGACGGACAACCGGACCGGGGAGCCGGTCCGCCAGGGGGCGATTCACCAGAGCTGGCAGCGGCACGTCAATCAGTGTCAGGAACTGGGCCGCTTCTGCGGGATTTTAGCGCCGTGGGGCCACGGCAAGACGGAACAGGTGGCTATCGCCCGGACGCTCTGGGAGTTGGGCAAGAACCCGAACCTGCGCGTCAAGATCGTCACCAACACGCCGGAGTTCGCCCAGGCGAGGTTGCAGACGTGCCAGAAGTACATCAAGGAGAACCAGAGCTACCACCGGATTTTTCCAGATGTCCAACCGGCCGACGACTCGGACTGGAACAAACACAAGCTGATGGTGAAGCGCGACACCTACAGCGAGGACGGCTCGATCGAGGCCTATGGAGTGCTGCAGACCGCCACCGGCGGAAGGGCGGACCTGTTGATCTTCGACGATGTCGTGGATTTGAACAACGCGATCCTGA
>CAYFHV010000138.1:0-3431 GCA_964343105.1 uncultured Planctomycetia bacterium
GCACAGGACGATGTCGCACCCTCCGAACTGGGACATGCCCTCCAGGCCGTTCCTGACTTTGAAAGGAAACCGAACCTGAAGCTCCTTGGGCAACCTCGGCCTCCGGATCCAGGCGCAGGAAAGTCCTGTGGCGGAAACTTTCCGTACACCCCACGGCTCTTTAGCGGGGGCCATCTCATACCGGAACCCCACCGCTCCATCGGAAAGGGCCGCTTTCGTCAGTTCCCACACGAAGAAGGTGTCGGGCCTGTGTCGGTCGAATACGCACCCCGAGACGAGGGCGGCCTTCGGATTCCGGTCCAGGAGCGATGCAAATCTCCTTAAGGCATGGCTGGGAGGTACCACGTCATCCTCGAGGGCAACCACGTCATCCGTCTCAACGTGCTGCCAGGCCGCGTTGTATAAGGCGGCGATGACGTTGACATGCTCCTGGGCTCTTTCTTCTTGCGCTCCCATCTCGGAGTGGAGGAGTGCGGAACATTTCAAACTTCCATCCTCAATAAGACGGATTTTGTATCCCCGCTTAGAAAGGAAACGCTCCTGCCACTTCAGGCACTCGACGAATCTCTTTTCAGCGTTCGTGTACCAGAGGAATTTCAAACCCTTCACTGGCCAGTCCAGGTTGAGCAACCCCTTCAGGAATGGATCTAAGGTGTTCCAGCGCCCTCCGAATAACGTCAGGATCGTCAGCTCCTTCATCAGTCCACCGTGTAGTTGGTCGTCACATGGATCGTGTTGACCGTCCCAGAGGTGGCGGACGTGGTCAGCCACACGAAACTGTTGGCAGGGATCGAAGCGTTGTTGAACGTGGTGACGATGTCTCCGGTCGTGGTACTGGTGGTGGTTCTGCCTCCGGTGATGACCTCTGTCCCTGCGGTACTTCTGTCCGCGGCAAACCGTACCGACCAGGTGACCGATGGGGTGGTTCCTGTTAAGACCGCCGCCATCTTGGTGATGGTGATCGCCCGATCGGTGAAGAAGATCGTCATATTCTCGGTGGCCGTCGGCTGGTCCAGGGTGATCGAGTTGGACTTCCGCTCCGGGGAAAGGGTCACCTCCGAGCCGGTGAACTCGCAGTAGATGCGGGAGATGGCGAGATCCTTGTTGGTGGCCGTCGTGGTGTAGGCGATGACGACAAAGCCCAGGTCGGTCGCTGCTGCCGGGAGATTGGCGCTCAAGGTGGTTGCGTTTCCGCCGTTGATGGTGAATTTGACCGTCCCGGCAGCGGAGTTGACATCAAACCGCAGAAGGTAGTCGGTCGAGGCAGCCGCCGCCAGCCCCATGTCGGTGGCGGTCTGAGTGGTGCCGTCTCTCGTGGTCGCAAACCAGTTGGGGCCTACGCCGGAGGAGTACCGGATGGCAACCCCTTGGCCGTTCAGGGTATCGGAGTTGCTCTGGGTTGTGGACATCAACCCCGCCCAGATGCGCAGGTTCGTGATGTCGGCTCCGGTCCTGACATGGGCGATGAACATAGGATCGTGCGCCCGCCGGACGAGGGTGAAGGCCGTTGAGCGGACGCTGGCGGAGGAGCCGATTGAGGCGGAGGTGCGGTGGTTCGTCCAGGTCGTCTTGCTATCGTTGGAGTTGGTCTGGGTGCCTGTGTTGCTGATCGAGGAAACGCCGACGGAGGTGTAGGTCGTTGCGGTCGCAGTGGTGAGGAAGAACTTTCGCTTATTGGGCCGAGGGATAAAGTCGGCGGTGGTGCCAGCGCCGCTGCCCCCTCCGACTCCTCCGGCGCCCCAGGCGGGCAAGCCGCTGGAAACGGTCAGAACCTGGCCGCTCGTGCCGATGGGCAGATTCACCCAGGCGGCGTTGCCGCTGTTGCGGTACAGAAGTGCCCCGGCTCCAAGAGCGGTGAAGGTGGTATCCGCGATGTCCGATAGAACGGAGCCGATCTTGTTGACCGCACCCCAGTTGACCTTGTTAGCGGTGGTGATCGTGTTGAGCTTGTCGTCCGTGATCCCGCCGGCCAGCTTCGCGTTGGTGATTCCCAGGTCTTTCACTTGGATGGCGTTGGAGGCACGCTCGATGGTGGCGTTGTCCACGTTGACCTGCATGGAGTTGCCGGTCAGGGTGATCGCTCCGGTGGCGGAGAGATCCGCCTGGAAATCGAACCCGATCTTCTTGACTCCAAGGCTGGCCGTGTAAGTGTCCGGCTTGGAGAGCTGCGAGAAGACCAATGGATCGGTGTTGAGGACGGGGTCTTTGGTGACCTGCACCCACTGAGTGTTCCCGTTGGTCGTCCCGTTGATGATCGAGGTGAAGGTCCCGTCGTCCACCTCAGCGGAGGTGTCGTAGTCGGCGGCACGGGTGAGCTTCCAGGGGTTGGACACATCCCCCACCTGGGTCAAGGTGTAGATCCCGTTGTTAGCCTGGGTCGCCTCGTTCTTGACCAGGAGCCGGTCGTTCAAGACGATGGTGACCCCATCAATGGTGGGGAAAGCTCCATTGGCGCTGGCGGTCAGGACGTTTCCGGTTCGCGTGTTGGCCGGAAGCGCTGCAGTGGTGGCCGCCTTGCAGGACTCCCGCACAGAGAGTCCCAGGGCTATGGAGTCCACGTAGGCTTTCCGGGCCAACTGGTTATCGCTGGTCGGGTTGGCAGCCGGGCCCACAGGGATCGAGGTGAAGGTCTTGATCCCTCCGATCGTCTGATTGGAAACCAGGTCTACCGCATCCCCCCAAGCAGGGAGGCCGCTTGCCACCGTCAGGAACTTCCCACTCGCTCCGATCCCGAGCTTCGACAAAGCAGTGGTCGATGAGGCGTATAGCATGTCGCCCACCGTGTAGCTGCTGAAGCCGGTCCCGCCTTGAGAGGTCGTGGCACTTCCGGTCAGGTCGGAAAAGCCGAGCTGGGCGTTCACGAACTCCGTGCCGTTGGCCCGCAAGGTGAGGCCCGCCGTGTATTGCGGGGCAGTCAATGTCACATCGGTCAGATCGTTCAAGCTTGAGGCACCACCCCCGCCGCCACCGCCGATGAAGAGATCCGTCTCCGCCCCGGCGGCATCTTTGGCGAAGAGATGGGTGTTTCCCAGGCCGTCGTCCTTGGCGTAGATCCGGAGCCGGTCGGTTGCGGCGGCGGAGGGGGCGGTGGTTTCCGGCTGCTCCAGGTAGTTGGTGACGACCAGCCCGCCGGTCGCGTCCGTCTCAGCGCCGATGTCGCCATTGGGGTTGACCAGCTTCTCCAAAGCCTGCATAGCCTTGGTAGAAAAATAATGGACTCCCTCCGCCACCTGTGGCAGTGCAAGCACGGAGCCAAGCAAGGCCCCGAGCAGAACGAAGAGAATCCCCCTGCGCATCAACTGCCTCTCACGTCTTTCCCACCAGCTTGGAGCTGAACGTGGCGTTGCCACCCGCAACCACTGCCTTGATCCTCACGAACCGCCCGAAGTTGGCAAGGTGCAGCGGATCCGGTTGTCCGGTGGCGGTGATCA
>CAYFHV010000139.1:0-3381 GCA_964343105.1 uncultured Planctomycetia bacterium
CTGCTGGTTTCCTTCTGTTCGATCCTGCTCGCGTCCGCGCCGGCCTGGGCCGCCGATCCGGTGCTCAAGAGCACCTCGGAGGACCAGACCGGTGTCGAGGTCACCGTCTACAACGGCGATCTGGGGCTGGTCAAGGAGGTCCGTAAACTTCAGCTGCCGGTCGGCAAGGGAGAGATGCGCTTCATGGACGTGGCGGCCCACATCCAGCCGGTGACGGTGCATGTCAAGTCGCTCAACCACCCGGAGGGCCTGGCGGTCCTCGAGCAGAACTACGAATATGACCTCATGAGCCCAGCCAAGCTCCTGGACAAGTACGTGGGGAAGAAGATCAAGCTGATCGAGTGGAAGCAGTTCCAGGACCGGAAGGAGACGGTCGAGGCGACCTTGCTGAGCAACAACCAGGGGCCGATCTACCAGGTGGGCAGCGAGATCTTCCTGGGGCACCCGGGCTTCCAGGTTCTCCCGGAGATCCCGGAGAACCTCATCGCCAAGCCAACGCTCATGTGGCTGTTTGAAAACTCCGTTGCGGAGCCGCACACCCTGGAGGTGTCGTATCTCACCGGCCAGATCCGATGGCAGGCCGACTACGTCCTCCTCCTCAACCAGGACGACACCGCGGCCGACCTGTCCGGGTGGGTGACGATCGACAACCGCTCAGGGGCGACCTATAAGGAAGCGAAGCTCAAGCTCATCGCCGGGCAGATCCACCGGGCGGCAGACCGCAGGCAGGTGGACCGCTACCCGGCGGCCGTGATGGAAAAGATGGCACGGTCGGAAGCCTTCGTGGAGCAGGCCTTCTTCGAGTATCACATCTACGATCTGCAGAGGCCGACCACCATCAAGGAGATGCAGACCAAGCAGATCTCCCTCCTGGAGGCAGCGGGAGCGAAGACCCAGAAGGAGCTTCTCGTCTACGGCATCCAGAGCTACTTCAGCTACCGATACCAGGAGCGGATGGAGAAGCAGCCGGTGAAGGTGTACGTCAAGTTCAAGAACTCCAAGGAGAACCACCTGGGGATGCCCCTGCCCGAGGGGGTGGTCCGCGTTTACAAGAAGGATCCGAAAGGGCAGATCCAGTTCATCGGGGAGGACCGGGTCGAGCATACCCCCAAGGACGAGGAGGTGAAGCTCGAGATCGGTGAGGCCTTCGATGTGGTGGCGGAGCGCAAGCAGACCGATTACCGGCAGATCACCTCTGGGGTCCATGAGTCGGAGTGGGAGATCACCCTGCGCAACCACAAGGAGGAAGAGGTCACGGTGGGGATCATCGAGCCCCTCTACGGGAACTGGAAGGTCATCGAGAGCACGCACCCGCCCATCAAGGTGGATGCCTTCACCCTGCGGTTCGATGCGAAGGTGCCGAAGGACGGTGAGGTGAAGGTTCGCTACCGGATCCAGGTCGGCTTGTAGGAGTAGCTGGCGAGAAGCTGGACTTAAGCGGCGGGGCGGACCACCCGGCCCTGCTTGATGCATCGGGTGCAGGCGACGATTCTCCGGACAACCCCATCCACCACGGCCCGGACCGACTGGAGGTTCGGCAGGAAGCGGCGCCGATTCTTCCGCGCAATGTGGCGTCCCCCCCCGCCTTCCTTCTTGGGCTTTCCCTTCCGGATGTAGGAGCGGCCGAAGACAGGGCCTTTGCCGCAGATGTCGCATCGCTTGGCCATCGGAGTTTCCTATGATACGGTGTGATCGAGAGGCCGTCAAGGTGCAGAGCCCGCTGAAAGCCGATTCGCCGAAGCCGCACTCCGCCACGTTTGACTCGCCGGTCCAGTACCTCAGGGGGGTGGGGCCCCGGCGATCCGATCTGTTCCGGCGGCTGGGGATCTCCACCCTCCGGGACCTCGTCTACCACCTCCCCCGCCGGCATGAGGACCGCCGGACGTTCCTGCCGATCGCCCAGCTTGCGGCGGATCAGAAGGCGACGGTGCGGGGCAGGGTGACCGCAACATCTCTTTTCCGCGCCAAAACCGGCACCGTCATCCTTCAGGTGGTGGTGGCGGACGCCACCGGAAAACTCATGGCCCTCTGGTTCAACCAGCCGTACATGCGGCGGTGGTTTCCGATCGGCAGCGAGATCATCCTTTACGGAACCGTGGACCGGGTCGGCAGCCGGATCCAGATGGCGGTGCCGGAGTTCGAGCTCATCCCAAGGGTGTCCCCTTGGGGACAGTCCCCAAAGGGACACCCTAGCTCGTTGCATATGGGTCGCGTGGTCCCGATCTACCCGGCGACCTCGGGGCTCCATCAGAGGGAGCTGCGCACCGCGGCCGCCTGGGCGCTCAAGTCGATTCTGCCGGGGCTGAAGGATCCCCTGCCGTCGGAGATCCGCCAGCGGCACGCCCTGCCGGATCTCGCCACGGCGCTCAAGGGGATCCACTTCCCGCCGGACCCGGAGTCGGTCCGGCCGGCGCAGGAGCGCCTGACGTTTGACGAGCTGTTCTACTTCCAGCTGGCGCTGGGCCTGCGGCGCAGACGGCTGCAGGCGCGGCCGGGGATCGCGCATGCGGTGGAGGGAGATCGGGTCGAGCGCTGGAGGCGGGCGCTTCCCTTCGTGCTGACCGCCGGCCAGCATAGGGCGATGGAGGAGATTGCGGCAGACATGGCCAGCCCTAAGCCGATGCACCGGCTCCTGCAGGGGGAGGTGGGTTCCGGCAAGACGGTGGTCGCCGCATTCGCCGCGGTGGTCGCGGTGCAGGGCGGATTCCAGGCGGTGATCCTGGCTCCGACGGAGGTGCTGGCGCGGCAGCATGCGCTGACGCTGTCGCAGCTTCTGGCGCCGGTGGACGTGGCGGTGGGGCTGCTCACCAGCTCGGTGGAGGAGCCGGCCCGAAGGGCGCTCGCCGAGGAGCTGGCGCGGGGGACCCTGCCGGTTCTGGTGGGGACCCATGCGGTGCTGGAGCCATGGGTCAAGTTTGCCAGGCTGGGGCTTGTGGTGATCGATGAACAGCAGAAATTCGGCGTGGACCAGCGCGGCGCCATCGCCGCGAAAGGGGAACACCCGGATCTTTTGGTTCTCACCGCCACCCCGATTCCCCGCACGCTGGCGCTCACCCTGTACGGCGAGATGGAGATCTCCACGATCCAGGAAAAGCCGGCCGGGCGCGAGCCGGTGCGGACGCTCTGGGTGGACTCTACCCGCCGGGAAGAGATCTTCACCTTCGTCCGCTCGGAGCTGGATGCGGGCCGGCAGGCGTACGTCGTCTGCCCGCGCATCGGCGATTCGGCGGGCCGCAAGCTCAAGAGGGACCTCTTCGCCGAGGAGGCCGAGGCCTCGCAGTCGGCGCTGAGGATCTTCGAGGAGTACCGAAAGATCTTCTCCGGCCACAGCGTGGGACTCCTGCACGGGCGGATGAGGGCGGAGGAGCAGCGCAAGGTCTT
>CAYFHV010000140.1:0-3338 GCA_964343105.1 uncultured Planctomycetia bacterium
CAAGCCGGTTCGGAAGAAACGCCCCCCGCAGCTCCGGACGAACAGCCGGCGATCCAGGCCCTCCTGGACGGCAAGGAAGAGGAGGCGCTGGAGCTCCTTTTTGCTGCAGTCACCGCCGGGGCTTACCCTGCGGATCCCTCCCGTGTCGTGGGCCGTTTCGTCGGACTGGTCCCATTCCCCGACGGGGATGCGCCGTCGGAGAGCACCCTCCGCGCGGCGCTGGCCCAATTGCGAGCCGGCAATTACACCGCGGCCAGCCCCCTGCTCCTGCGGGCAATGGCCGAGGCCCCTCACCGCCCGGAGCCGTTCCTCTATGCGGGATTAGCGTATCTGGCGCAGGACAAGAACGAAGCGGCCCGGGGAGCGCTCATCAAAGCGACCGACAATGATCCTCGCTGCTGGCCCTGCCGGCTGGGTCTCTCCATCGCCTTGGAACGGCTCACGAACCTCTCCGAAGCCGAAGCCCATCTTCAAAAGGCCGATGGGCTGGCCCCGGGCCACCCGGTTGTCGCCTACTACCTGGCCCGCCGGGAAATCCGCCGCGGCGATCGGGCGGCCGCCCGTTCCTATTTTGCGCGGACCCATGTGCTGGCGTACGTGGGATCCTCGGAGCCGGCGCTGGGAGAGGAGGAGATCATCCCGCGCGAGGAGGGATCGTTCGGCGAGTCGGCCGGGATTGTCTCCTTCAAATTCACGCCGGAGGCCGCTCAAACTCTCGTCTCCAAGATCCACCATCACAAGAAGGACGCGGCGGAAAACCCGGTCCGGCCCGCCTCCATCGATCACCCGACCGGGGTGGCTCCGCTGGATAAGGCGGGTGAGGAATTCCTGCTCCCGGATGAGCTGGACAGCGCTTCCCCTCACCGGCACTACGAGGTTACCTTTTCCTTCCGCCCGGAGGAGTTTTCGCAGTGGCGCTTCGTGTCAGCCCGGGTGACTCCCGGCAGGGAGAGGGAGGCGCTCCTGGCCTACCAGCGCCTGGTGGGGATCGTGCAGCTTGTTGAACTGGATTTCCGCCAGATCTATGCGCCGCAGAAAAAGCGGCAGCCGCTGCAGGTCACCGAGAGCCCCTCCGTCCCTCTCCCGGAACTCCTCTCCGCGCCGGAGGCGGTGGAGATCGATGGCCGGCGCTACACCCTCAAGCCGTACCTCTGGCGCGACTTTCAGCCGATCTCCCCGCCGGATGGCAAGCCGCTCCTCGCCTCCGTCCGTGTGATGGCGGAGGATCTGAAGGAATTCCCGGCCTCCCTTTCGATGGACAAGCTCTGGGTCATCCGGGACCGGCGGGAGGCGTGGGAGGCTGATTTCTCAAAGGAGTCCCGGCCGCAGAACCCTGCCTGGAAACATGTCCTGGAAAGGATCGCCCGCGGCGGCCCGAAGTGGGGTCCCCGGATCACCGTGGAGGTTGTCGTCAGACTGCGCCGCGGCGAGAAGGAGACCTTCTTTCTCAGGGCCGGCCGGCAGTGGATTGACCGGACCGACTGAAGTCCGGGGAATGCGTCCGGACTAGCGCCCCGCCCCCTGATCCAAGCGGAACGCGATGAGGGCGAGCGCCCCCGAGACTGCCAGCGCCACGATGCTCAGCCAGTGCGGCACGACCCATCCCCCGATCACCGCCTCCCAGCGGAGGAGCAGCCGCAACGCGTGGAGCATAGCAACCACCAGGAAGATCGTTCCCGCAATCCGATTGAAGCCCTTTTGCGTCATCTCTGCCACCCTCCTTTCCTGCCCGGCGCCTACCCCAGGAACCGTTCCCTGACGTCGGGAGTGGGAATCATGCAGCTCTCCTGCTTCCCGAACCAGCGGTAACGGTTCCGCGCGATGAAATCGTAGAAGAAATCCCGGATCGGGGCCGGGATCACGATGAAGGCAAAGAGGAGCGGCCACAGCCCCTTCATGCGGCGGGCGATCCGCAGGGCGGCGGAGGACTTCACGTGATGCCGGTCCCCTTCCGCGAGGATCATCGTGGTGAGTTGATCCGCGCTCAGGCCCAAACGCCGCAGCGCCTCCTGCCCGGCGGAGGTCTGCAGGGCGGCGAAACGGAACCTCTTGTCCGGATCCCTCCGGATCAGGAACCGGACCCAGAAAGAGCAGAAGTTGCATACCCCGTCGAACAGGATGAGGGGTGCGGGCTGCTCACTCACGGATCGGCCTCAACGCCACCGGCTCCAGATACTCCCCCACATGGGTGCGCGACCACCAGTTCCCGCTGGCCTTCCTCTCCTCCGGCGAGGTGAACCGGTAACGGTACCTCCGCATCCGGATGTGTCTCGGCGGCGCATCCGGGAAGGGGTTGCGCGCCAGGAGGTCCAGCACCCCGCGATCGCCCTGCAGGAGCTTCTCCGCCAGCCGGTAGAGCCAGGGGTAATAGCGGATGTCCGACATCGCCGCAAACCACATCAGCCAGTCCAGCCGCAGGTGATACGGAGCCACCAGCGGGGGCCGGCGGCCGATGCTGCCCGGCTTGGCCTTGAACTCATACTCCTGCCAGCGGGTCTCCGGCGCCAGGACCTCCTCCTGCGTTCCCTCGACGACGATCTCGTAGCGCTCCCGCGTGATCGAGCCGAATGCCCCGTAGGTGTTGACGATGTGCACCGGGTTGAAGCTGTAGTTCATCATCTGCCTTGGAGAGATCAGGTTCCGGATCGGCTCCACGCTCAAGAAGGCCACCACCCCCACCAGCACCCAGATCGCCACCTCATGCGCCGGAGCGCGCGGCTGGACAGCGACCGCCTGCAGGGGTATCCAGCGGCTTAAGGCAGCATCGCTGAAGCAGCTCAAGGCCAGCGCGACGGTCAGCCAATTAAGCCACGAGAAGTTTCCGCTCACGATGAGGAACCCGTGGAACAAGAGGGTGATGATCCCGGCCACCGCGCAGATCGGCTGCGGCGCGAAGAACCCGAACGGGATAACCAGCTCCACAAAGTGGTTCGCGAGCACCCCCGCCTTGTGGAACCAGACCGGGCCGTGGTGGAAGAACCAGCTCAAGGGGTTCGGGATCGGCTGGGTTTCGTAGTGATAGAGGAGGCACGTCAGATCCCTCCAGCAGGGGTCCCCCCGCAGCTTGATCAGCCCCGCCCCGAACATCACCCGAAACAGCATCCACCGGAGCAGCCAGACCACCGCCGCCGGCGAGGCGCTCTTCGCCGCGCCGAACCAGATCGTGAAGAACCCGGCCTCGAGCAGCATCGACTCCCACCCGAAGGCGTAGAAGGTCTGCCCGACGTTGACGATGGAGAGGTAGAGAACCCACAAGGCCGTCCACACCATCATGGAGAAGAGCGTGCCGAACCGCTCGGAAAGGCCCGTGGCCGCTAGAAGCGAAAGCGTGACGCCGG
>CAYFHV010000141.1:0-3329 GCA_964343105.1 uncultured Planctomycetia bacterium
ATCCTTGAGTCGATGGCCGGGCTCAAGGCGCTGTTTCAAGGTTGTTCGGCGGCGGGCAGGAAGGTAATCTTCGCGGGCAACGGCGGATCGGCTGCAATCGCCAGCCACTGCGCGGTCGATTTCACGAAGAATGCCGGCATTCGGTCGGTCAACTTTAACGAGGCGGACCTCATCACCTGCTTTGCCAACGACTACGGGTACCCTCATTGGCTGAGGAAGGCACTGGAGTTTTACGCCGACCCCGGCGATGTTGTGGTGCTGATCAGCTCCAGCGGGAAGTCTCCGAACATATTGGAGGCGGGGCATTTCGCGCGGGAGAAGGGTCTGCCGCTGGTCACCTTCACAGGATTTGAGGCGGACAACCCTCTGCGGCAGCTGGGTGTGATCAATTTCTGGGTTGACTCCAAGGCGTACAACGTCATTGAGATGACGCATCAGACCTGGCTCTTGGCGGTGTGCGACCTCATCATCGGGAAGGCCGAATACCCTTCGCGGAAGGAAGTCGATTATGTCTTTAATGGTTGACGGGTCCTCCCTCCAGACCGTGACGCAGATCCCCACTGTGGTGCGGGAGCATCGCATGGTGGAGCGGGCGGTCTTTACCGGTGGGCTGCCCGGCTGCGGCAAGTCGCTCTTGACGCCGATCGTCGGGAGCCTGAGCCGAGTGGAGGCGCAGAAATACGAGTACATCCTGGAGCATCTGTGTGTCTTGTATCTGCTGGGAAAGATCGAAGAGGACGCCGCGATTGCCATGGTGCGCATGCTCACCGACTTGGACCTCTACCACATGACGATGTCGCGGGAGACCAACTTTCGCCCTTCGGATCTCTCATCCGTCTTCAAGAATCCGAATCCATGGCGCTATCTTCGCCGACTCTTCCTCCCCGGCGATGCGGCCGCCTTCGAGCGGATCCGGAAGGAGCGTCCGATTGCCAATTTCCTGACCCACAACGTCCTGGCAATCTCCCCGCTCCTTTTCAAATCACTCGGGCAGGGGGCAAGGATCCTGAATGTCATCCGTCACCCTCTCTACATGATCAAGCAATGGCATCTTTACGTTGACCGCTACGGAACGGACGCCCGTGACTTCACCATCTGGATTGATCATCGAGGACACTCCGTCCCGTTCTTTGCCCTGGGATGGGAAGAGAAATATCTATCGGCCAATTCGATGGATAAGGCGATCTTTTCGATTGATCAGAGTCTCCGTCAGGCCCGCCAGGTGATGGGGAGCCTGACGGAGGCCCAGCGTCGACAGGTCCTCACGATTCCGTTTGAGCGGTTTGTGCTCGATCCCTGGCCGTACCTCAAGCAGATGGAACATCTCCTAGACACGCAGGTCACACAGGCCACCCTGCGAGAATTGAGGAGGCAGAACGTTCCGCGCCGCAGGATCGCGGAGGGGATCCCTGAGCCGATCTACAAGCAGTATGGCTGGCAGCCGCCGAGAAAGAATTCCAGCGAACAGGAAGAACTCAACAGGCGCAGGGAGTTCGCCGCTCAGCAGGCCACCCCGGAGGGGATGGAGGTGCTGGATCGAATGTGCGGGGAATATGAGGAGGGTGTTCTTGGCTGGCCGGCGATGGGGCGTGGCAGGCGATGAGGCTGACCGCCCTTGTGCCCATGAAAGGTCACTCGGAACGGGTGCCGAATAAGAACCTCCGCCCGTTTCTCGGAAGGCCGTTGTATCACCAGATCCTTCTGGCCCTCTTGGAATGTCCCGAGATCGGCGCCGTTGTCATCAATACGGACAGCGATGAGATTGCGCGGGACGCAGCGTCTTCCTTCAAGGAGAGGGTCCGGATCCTGCGCAGGCCGGCCGAGATCTGCGGAGACTTCGTCTCCATGAATGTGGTCATCCGATACGATCTATCGCAGATCCCGGGGGATCTCTTTCTCCAGACGCACAGCACCAATCCGCTCCTCAAGAGCAGCACCATCCGGAGGGCCCTGGAGCTCTTTTTCGGAAATAAGGAATGCGATTCCCTCTTTGGCGTCACGCGCAGGCAAGCCAGGTTCTACACCGGAGAGGGCAGCCCCATCAATCATAACCCCGTGGAGATGCTCCGTACCCAGGACCTTCCTCCCCTGTACGAGGAGAACTCCAATCTGTACCTCTTCTCCCGGAGCTCTTTTCAGAAGACAGGCCGGAGGATCGGCGAGCGGCCGCTGCTCTTTGAGATCCCGAAACTGGAAGCGATTGACATCGATGATGAGATGGATTTCAGGCTGGCGGAATATGTCCACCAGTGTCAGCCGATGGAGGTTGCCCGATGAGCCAGGATTCGCTGAAGGCGAAGCTGCGGCGAGGCGAGTTAACCATCGGCTCATGGATTACCTTGGGGCATTCCTCCATTGCCGAGATCATGGTGAGAGCCGGTTTTGATTGGCTGACGGTCGATTTGGAGCATAGCGCCATCACCCTTGCCGAGATGCAGCGCCTTGTCCAGGTGATTGAATTGGCCGGCTGTCCGCCCTTGGTGAGGGTGGGCGAAAATGATCCAAACCTGATCAAGAGGGTGATGGATACCGGAGCGCACGGGGTGATCGTCCCAATGGTCAATTCCGCCAAGGCCGCCCAGGCGGCTGTGAGCGCCGTTCGGTATCCGCCGGCTGGAACCCGTGGGGTGGGACTCGCCCGGGCGCAGGGCTACGGGGCCTCTTTCGAACAGTACCGGAAGTGGCTGGAAAAGGAAGGCATTGTGATTGTTCAGATCGAGCACATCGATGCCGTGGATCACCTGGAGGAGATTCTCTCGGTGGAAGGGGTGGATGGTCTTCTCGTGGGGCCCTACGACCTCTCCGGCTCCCTGGGGATCCCAGGGGATTTTGAGGATCCCAGGGTGAAACGGGCGCTGGTGAAGATCCAGGAGGTGGCCCAGAAGAAGAAGATCGCCCCAGGGGTTCATGTCATCCCCCCGGATCCGGAGCTTCTCCTTGCCCATGTAAGAGGGGGATTTCGTTTCATCGCTTTCAGCTCCGACATCTTGTTGTTGGGTGAGAACTGCCGGAGCCGCCTCCAGGCGATTCGGCAGGGGGTCTCCTCCAAGAACAGTTCACGCGGGGTATCTCTTCATGCTTGAGAACAAGCAGCGAGGCGTGGATCGACTGAGGAAAGGGATCGGAAGGGTTCGCAGGGCTTTTGGTCGTTATGGTTTCTTGAGAACCATGAGATATGCGACCTGGATGGCGCTGAGCCATCCTCGGTTCGGGCTGCCGCGTCTGGGGGTGTCGCCCTCATTCGGCAGGAAAATCCTCCAGGCCACGGGTCGCCTCTTCGAGGTGTTCCGGGTCCGGCAGATTCCAGTGACCATCAACGATGTGCGGTT
>CAYFHV010000142.1:0-3301 GCA_964343105.1 uncultured Planctomycetia bacterium
GAAGGGATCGTAGGTCGCATTCTGGGCCGCGCTGGCCCGGTTGCCGGTGAACCAGAATTTTGATTGCCCTTCGTCAAAGAGAATCGCCCCGCCCCGGGCCCGCAGCGAGTTGCTGAAGCGGTTGACGGTGCCGGGCGGGCGGAGGTTCGAGAGGAACCCGATGGCGGCTGAACCCAGCGGGCTCATCGTCCCGATCTGAATCTGGTGGTTTGGAAAGTTCGACAAGTGCTGGGCTTCGATGACACCGTTGACCTCGAGAGGATTCCCCGGAATGGTTGTCCCGATGCCGACCTTGCCGGAGTCCAGCAGCAGCGTCATGAGGGCCCGGGTGTCCGACTGCGGTTGCCACGTGGCCCCCTGCACTGCGCTGGGGGCGGTGGTGAAAAGCATCCGTCCGCCGGCGCCACCGGCGTCCACCGTAATCGCTGCGCCGCGGTGCGGCAGGGAGTTCGCCGCCAGGTTGACCGCGGCGGCAGAAGGACGCAGATTCGCCCAGAAGCCGATCGCCGCCGCTCCGTAAGGGGCCGTCGTCCCGATCTGAATCTGGTGGTTTGGAAAGCTCGTTAAGTGCTGGGCTTCGATGACACCGTTGACCTCGAGAGGATTCCCCGGATTGCTCACCCCGATCCCCACGTTGCCGCTGCTGAGGATGGTCAGCATTTCAACGCCCAAGGTGTTGATGTTAGGTGACCGGAAGATCCGCAGCCGCTCGGTAGCACTGGAAGGAGGAGATAGGGTGTCGATCGACCAGGTGGGATTGCCGGTCACGGGAGCGGCGGTGGCGAGAATCACCTCTCCCCCCTCCCCGACCGTGGCGTTCTCCGGGTCGATCACCAAGTGGTGAGTGACGATGCCTGGGGGGGATGAAATGTGCAGCGTTGCCTGGGGATCCAGCGTCCCGATCCCCACCCGGATCCGCGAACCGACTCCGGCCCCCGGCATGAAGATCGCTGAGCTCACCACCCCATTCACCCCCACCACGTGCAGGGGGCCGGCGGGGACTGGGGTTGCCGCTGGCAATCCGATCCCCAGCGCATCGAAGACGAGCGCCTCCCCGTCGTCAGGGGTCACGTTCCGGTAGGCCTCCCCCACGGTGAGACTCCCGACGTGGAGATCCCCCGTGTTGGCCTGCGTGGGGTAGTAGGTGACCAGCTCGATCGTTTCGGCGTGAACGGAACCCACCGACACCGCGACAAACAGCACCGTGAGCCAACCGCGCCTTGGGAACCTTCTCATCGCGCAACCTCCTCGTATGTTATGTCTTTGATTCTCTTGGTACTCTTGGTTCTGTTGTCTTCGTCGTTACGCTCATGAAAATCAAAGCTGTTGAAAACTTCCCTTTAAAACCGGGGTTCCGTACAATGTCTCTTAAGGCTTCCGGGACATTGGGAGGACAACGCAGGTGCCTCCTGCGGCCTGCCGGCCGTGGACGACTGGCCGGGGTGAGGCAGTTGCCGAAAGTACTGAACGTCGGCATCGATGTGAGTCTGCGCAATGCCACGATCGCGCTTCTCGACCAGACCGGAACCCGCCTGGGGAAACCCTTTGAAATCCCCAACACGCTGCCGGGCGCTCAGGAGATGGAGAATCGCCTGGTTCCTCTCCTGAAGACCGGCGGCTTTACCCACCTGCATTTGGGCATGGAGGCCACGTCCTTCTACGGCTTCCATCTGGCCGAATTCCTCTCGACCAGCCACGGCCTCGCTCTGTGGAAACCGCTGGTGTATCTGATCAACCCCAAGCGGATCCACGACTTCAAAGGCGTCTTCCCCGAACGGGACAAAACCGATCTGGTCGATGCTCAGCTGATCGCGGAGTTCCTCCGCTTTGGCCGGCTGCCCGCCCCGTACGAAGGCCAAGCACCCTACCTGCCGCTTCAACGCTTGGTGCGCTATCGCCACCATGTCGTCCAAACCCTCCAACGAGAAACCCAGTACTTCCTCGCTCACCTGTTCCTTCAGTTCCCCGGATGGGTCCAGAACAGGCCCATCTCCACCCTGGGTGCTTCAACCCGAGCGGTCCTCACCGAGTTCACACTCGATGAACTCGCCCAGATGCCTCTGGAAGACCTGGCCCAGTTCATCGCCAAGGCCGGGAAAAACCGTTCCCCAGATCCGGAGGCGTTGGCCACAGCCGTCCAACACGCTGCCCGCGAGTCCTATCGGATTCGCCCCGAGCTGGGCAAGTCCGTCCAGCTCGTCCTGGCCAGCGTCTTACGCAACCTCCAGGCCCTCCGGGCCAGCCTCAAGGAAATCGATGAGGCCGTCGCCGACTTAGGGCAAGGGTTCCAGAATCCCTTGCGCTCGGTCCCAGGCATCGGCCCCGTCTACGCCTCGGGGCTTCTGGCCTCCATCGGCAACATCCGGCGCTTCCACTCGGATGAAGCCCTCGCCAAGATGGCCGGCCTGGTCTGGAAGCGACACCAATCCGGAGCGTTCGAGGCGGAAGATAAACGCCTCATCCGCTCCGCGGATCGAACACTGCGCTACTATCTGGTCGAGGCCGCCAACACTCCCGCGACGGTTCGCCTCAACCAACGATTCATCTTCCCCTCCTTGAATGGATTTCCTCCTCCAAGGCATGAATCCGCTTCTCCCACTCCTGATTCTTTTCCCGCAGGGTGTCGTTCTCCGATTTAAGCTCCTTCATTGCCTCCAGCAGGACCGCGCTTAAGCGGCCGTAATCCACCGTCTTGGAGCCGGGCTGATACTCCCGCACCAGCTCCGGGAACACCTTCTCCACCTCCTGCGCGATCACCCCAATGTCCTGCCCTCGCACCTGCCAGCCGGCCGCGCGCGCCTGGTCGTTCCACTCAAAGCGGACTCCCCGGATCTGGGCGAGCTTCCCGAAGACATCCGTCAGCGGCTGCACCTGATCCTTGAACCGCCCGTCCGAGCAGGTCCCCGTGCCGGGGCTTGCAAAACCGGCCGTGGCCTGCACGCAGTAGTTGGTAAGGATGCGAAATGCCTCCCCCATGTTCGGATGGGCGATGCCGAACTGGTAACCCGGAGCGTCGGACGCGAGCAGCTGCCAGCTTCTATCGTTCCTGGTGTGGTCTCGCGTCAGCTGCACGAAGGCGGCGTTCCCCCCCTGCGAGGTGCCGATGAGGACGTTCCGTGGTCGCCCTGGTTCGGTGATCAAAAGACGGTTCTGAAACTCCGGTCCTTCCAAGTGGAGCTTGCTAGATGGGACCGTCGTCCCGATCCCCACGTTGCCGGAGTCCAGCAGCAGCGTCATGAGGGAGGTGGTGTCCGACTGCGGTTGCCACGTGGCCCCCTGCACTGCGCTGGGGGCGGTGGTG
>CAYFHV010000143.1:0-3224 GCA_964343105.1 uncultured Planctomycetia bacterium
ACCCGGTAGGAACGGAGGGTTCCCCAGACGGCGAGCCCGGCCGCGGCCGCCAGGAGCGCGATCCCGATCCACAGCGTACGGAGGCGCATCATCGGGCCAGCCGGCCGGCTAGGTGAAGAGCTTCACCACAGAGGTCACCCCCCAGGCGACGAGACCGCAGACCGGGAAGGTGAGGATCCAGGCGGTGACGATGTCACGGCTGACCCCCCAGCGCACGGCGGAGAAGCGCCGCGTGGCGCCGACCCCCATGATGGAAGTGCTGATCGTGTGCGTCGTGGACAGGGGAATTCCCAGCCGGCTGGCCAGCTCGATGGTCATCGCCGCCCCCGTCTCTGCGGCAAACCCCTGAACCGGCTCCAGCTTGGTGAGCTTTAATCCAATCGTCTTGATGATCCGCCAGCCGCCGACCGAGGTGCCGATCCCCATCATCACCGCGCAGAGCAGGATCACCCACAAGGGCACATGGAAGGTCGAGTGGACCCCTCCGAGCAGGAGGACCAGGCAGAAGGCGCCGATGAACTTCTGCCCGTCGTTGGATCCGTGGCTGAAGGCCATGAAGGCGGCGGAAAGGACCTGCCCCCTGCCGAAGATCCGGCGGATCGTGGCCGGCCGGACCCGCGCAAAGATCCGGTAGATGGATCCCATGATGAGAAGCCCGCCCCCGAAGCCCAGGAAGGTGGAGAAGCCCAATCCGATCAACACCTTCTTCCAACCGGCCCAGAGAAGCGCCTGCGGTCCGGCGGTGGCCAGCGCCGCCCCGGTCAGCCCCGCCACCAGCGCGTGGGTCTCGCTGGTCGGCAGCCCGAAATACCAGGCCAACGTGCTCCAAAAGACGATCCCCACCATGGCCGCCCCGACGGTGGTCACGCTGATCACCTCGGGGTTGACAATCCCCTTGCCGATGGTCGCGGCAACCGCCGTCCCCGACATGGTGCCCAGGATGTTGAAGAAGCTGGCCATCAGGATCGCCTGCCCCGGAGAGAGCACCCGCGTGGAGATGACCGTGGCGATCGAGTTGGGCGCGTCCGTCCAGCCGTTCACGAACTCCGCGGCCAGGACCAGCGCCAGGACCAGCAGGATCCCGCCCGCCAGGTCAGGCATTCTTGAGGAAGATCCCTTCGATCACCACCGCCACGTCCTCGCACTTGTCCGTGGCCGTCTCCAGGATGTCGTACAGGTCGCGCCACTTCATCACCTCCAGCGGATCCTCCCGCTTGTCGAAGAGCTCCGCGACCGCCTCCCGGTCAATCCGATCCCCCTCGTTCTCCAGGCGGTTGACCTCGATGCAGTGCACCAGGATGTCGGCGTGCCGGAGGTTCTTCAACCGCGGGAGCATCTGGTGGATTTGCTGAACCTGCTTCATCACCACCTCCGCCAACGCCCGGAAGGCGGGGGTGGTCTGGCGGATCTTGAAGAGGACCATGTGCTCCGTGGCCCCCTCGATGAAGTCAATCACGTCGTCCAGGGCCGTGGCGAGGCGATGGATGTCCTCCCGGTCGATCGGGGTGATGAAGGTGCTGTTGAGCTTGGCCATGATCTCGTGCGTCACCTGGTCGGCGTCGTGCTCCACCCGCTCCAGCTGCTTGGCCTTCTCCGGCAGCTCTTCGATGTGGGTCACCACCTCGTGAATCAGCATTCCCGCCTGAAGCGCCAGCTCTCCCAATCGCTCAAACAGCTCGAAAAACTGAACCTCCTTCGGAAACAATCGCAGCATGGCCGTCCTCCCTCCGTTGTCTTCCTATTATCCTCCCAAATACGCCCGCTTGACCGCGGGATCCTGGCGCAGTCGCTCGGCCGGCCCCTGCAGCGCCACGCGGCCGGTCTGGAGCACCGCGGCAGTGTGCGCGACCCGCAGCGCCTGGTACGCGTTCTGCTCGACCAGGAGGACTGAGATCCCGGACTCGTGAATCTGCCGGATCACCTGAAAGAGCTGGGTCACCACCTTCGGGGCCAGTCCCAGCGAGGGCTCGTCCAGGAGGAGCAGCTTCGGCCTCGCCATGAGGCCTCTCCCCAGCGCCAGCATCTGCTGTTCTCCGCCGGAGAGCGTGCCGGCGAGCTGCGCCTGCCGCTGCCGGAGCAAGGGAAAGAGCCCCAGCACCCACTCCATGTCCTTGGCCAAGCCCGCCCGGTCCCGGCGCAGGCAGCCGCCGACGAGAAGATTCTCCCGCACGGTCAGCCGCGGGAAGAGCCGCCTGCCCTCCGGCACCTGGGTGATCCCGGCCGCCGCCACCCGTTCCGCCGACCAGCCGTGCAGCGACTGCCCTGCAAATCGGATGACGCCGCGGATGGGAGGGAGGACCCCGGAGATCGCCATGAGGGTCGTGGTCTTGCCCGCCCCGTTGGCCCCGATCAGGGCGACCAGCTCCCCCCGGCGCACCTCCAGCCGGATCCCCTTGAGCACCTCCACCGGCCCGTATCCGACATGCAGATCCTCCACCTGCAAAAGAGGGACAGGCACCTTTTCCATGACTTCAAGCTCCCATGGAAAAGGAGCCAGTCCCTAGATAGGCCTCGATCACGCGCGGATCCTCCTGGATCGCCTGGGGCGGCCCCTCCGCGATCTTGGCGCCGTAGTCCAGGACCACCACCCAGTCCGACACCGGCATGACCACCTTCATGTCGTGCTCGATGAGAAGGATGGTGATCCCTTCCTTTTTGAGCGTCAGCAGGAATCCCATCAGCTGCCGCTTCTCCTCAGCCGCCAGGCCGGCCGCCGGCTCATCCAGCAGCAAAAGCTCCGGGTCCAGTGCCAGCGCCCTCGCCAGCTCGACGCGCCGCTGGAGGCCATGGGAGAGCTCCCCTGAGGGCCGGTGCGCCAGCGAGTCCAGCTCCAGCCGCTCGAGAATCCGCATGGCGCGCTCCAGCGCCCACTGATCCTCCTGCCGACGGCGGCGGCTCCAGGGGTACAGCGCCTCCCACCACTCCGCGTGGGTGCGGACGTATGTGCCGGCCAGGACGTTTTCCAGAACGGTCAGCCCCTTGAACAGCCGGACGCTCTGGAATGTCCGGGCCACCCCGCAGCGGGCCGCCTCGTGCGGAGCGGCCGAAGAGAGGGACGTGACACCGCCGCGGGCCATGAGTTTCACCGCACCCTGCTCCGGCCGGTACACGCCGCTGGCGCAGTTGAACAGCGTGGTCTTGCCCGCCCCGTTCGGGCCGATGAGACTGGTGATCGAGCCCCGGCCCACCGTGAAGGTCACCCGATCCAGCGCCACCAGCCCCCC
>CAYFHV010000144.1:0-3203 GCA_964343105.1 uncultured Planctomycetia bacterium
GGAAAGGGGGATCCCAGGGCGTGCGGAGGAAACAATGCTTCCCCCCAAACCAGCGTAGCGCGTTTTCCCCCTGGAACGACGGCGAGGCGACTGCCGGATGGAGGAATCCACCAAGCCGTGAGGCACACGCCCTCCCGCCGTCAGGGCACCGGAGCCGAGCCGTCGGATCATGCCATGTACTCCCGCCCGGGGGGAACCTTCCGGACCCCCGGAGGGGGGCCAAGGCCCTTCAAGGCGGCGATCGCCTGTCGCGCGTCGGTTGCCCGGAACAGATACGTCCCGGCCACCATCACGTCCGCGCCGGCCGAGCGGGTGGAGGCAGCCGTCTCGTGGTTGATCCCACCGTCCACCTGGATGTGGCCGGCGTAGGACTTCCTCAAACGCTCGATCTTCGGAAGGACCTCCGGCATGAAGGCCTGACCTCCAAAACCGGGGTTGACCGTCATGAGGAGCGCCAGATCCAGCTCCTCCAGGCATGGGCGAAGCAGATCGACGCCCGTCTCGGGCCTCAGCGCCACCCCCACCTTCGCGCCGAGCTTGCGGATCTCCCGGGCGATCCCGCGAAGATCGCTCACCGCCTCGGCGTGAATCGTGATCCGGTCCGCGCCCGCCTCGACAAACTGGGAAAGATACCGATCCGGGTTCTCGATCATGAGGTGAACATCCAGCGGAAGCCGCGTGACCGGCCGCAGCGCCGACACCGCCTGCGGACCGATCGTCAGGTTCGGGACGAAGTGGCCGTCCATGACGTCCAGATGGATCCAATCGGCCCCGGCCTCCTCCATCCGCCGGGTCTCCTCCGCCAGCCGGCCGAAGTCGGCCGCCAGCATCGAGGGAGCCACCAGGATCTGAGAGCCCGCTCCCACCGCTAGCCCTCCAAGAGAGCGCTGATCCGATTCTGCGCCCTTGGCTTCAAAGGCCCGATGACGGCCAGGCTCATGTGCTCGGGCCGCAGGATCGTGCGGGCCACCTCCTGGAGGTCCCGGCGCCGCACGCGGCCGATCTGTTCGAGGATGGTCTCCACCGGCTCCACCCGCCCGAGGAGCATCTCGCACTCCCCGATCCAGCACATGTGCTCCACCGTATCCTCCAGCGCGAAGAGGACCTGTCCGGTCAGGTATTCCACCGTTCGATCGAACTCCGGCGCCGAGGCCACCTCCCGCCGCGTCCTCCGGAGCTCCTTCAGGACGAGCCGCAGGCAGCGCTCCAGGTGGCGGTGCTCCACCCCGGCGCTCACCGAAAAGAGTCCGGTGTCGCGGTAGCGCTTGACCTGCGAGCCGATCTCATAGGCCAGGCCCCGCTCCTCGCGGATCTCCTGGAACAGCCGGGAGGACATGTTCCCGCCCAGCAAAACGTTCAGGAGAGACAAGCCGTGCACCTGCGGATGATCCCTGGGGAAGGCGTGGAACCCCAGCGAGAAGTGGGTCTGCTCCGTCTCCTTGGCCTCCACCTTGAGGCGGGGCCTCCGCTGGCGCTGCATCGCCCGCCGGCATCCCGCACGGGCACCCGGCCGGACCCGCTCCCACCCGCGGCGGACCCCTTCCACCAGTTGGCGATGGGTGAGGCGGCCGCAGGCGGCGATGCAGATGTTCCGGGGCGCGTAGTGCCTCCTCTGGAAAAATCCCAGATCCCTCGCCCGAATCCCCCGAAGGGATCGCTCGGTGCCGGCGATCTCCCTTCCCAGGGGGTGGTTGGGCCAGAGCAGGCGGTTGAGCAGATCATGAACGTACTGCATCGGAAGATCCCGGTACATCCGGATCTCCTCCAGGACCACCTCCCGCTCCCTCTCCAGCTCCTTCGGCTCCAGGCGGGGCGCCAGGACCATGTCGGTCAGCACCTCCACGGCCGACTCCAGGTTCTTCGGCTGAACCTTCGCCAGCAGGCAGGTGAACTCCTCGTCGGTGAAGGCGTTGAGCGACCCCCCCGCCCCCTCGATGGCCGACTTGATCTGGCGGGAAGAGCGGTGGCGGGTCCCCTTGAAGAGGAGATGCTCCAGAAGATGCGAGATGCCGTTGAGCCGGGCGCTCTCATAACGGCCGCCCACCCCGATCCAGATCCCGACCGCCACCGATTCCGACTCCCACCGCGGCGCGCTCAAGACCCGCAGGCCGTTGGCCAGCACCGTCCGGTGATACGCCTGGGTCACAGGAACTTCCTCCAGCGCGCGGAGCCGGCCAGCCGGGCGACCATCCTGCGAACCGCCTGCGCCTGGGCCTTATGGCAGACCAGTGTGGCATCCGGCGTATGAACGATCACCAGATCCTCCGCCCCCACGGTGGCGACCAGATGCCCCTCGGAGCCGACCACGATGCAGCCGCGCGTCTCCAGGCCCACATGAGATCCCAACACGACGTTGCCGTCCGCGTCGGCGGTGTGGAGGAAGGCCAGGCTGTTCCAGGAACCGACGTCGTCCCAGGCAAAATCGGTGGGAACCACCCAGACGTGCCGGGAGCGCTCCAGCACCCCGACGTCAATGGAGATGCTGGGAAGCTGCCGGTACAGCTCCTGCAGACGCCGGCCCTCCGCGGACGTTCCCCAACTGCGCCGGATCGCCTCCAGCCCGCCGTACAGGCGGGGCAGCCACTGCCGGATCGCTCCCAGGATCACCCTGGCCTTCCAGCAGAAGATGCCGCTGTTCCAGACGATGCCCGGCCGGCGAATCAGCCGGCGGGCCAGCTTCAGCTCCGGCTTCTCGATGAAGCGCCGGACGCGATGCGCCCCGGGAGCCACCCGCTCTCCCATCGGCTCGATGTAACCGAAGCCGGTGGCCGGATAGGTCGGCCGGATCCCCAGGCAGACCAGCGCCTCGCGCCGGACGGCCAGCGTGACCGCCTTGCGGATCGTCTCATGGAACTTCTCCGCCGGCTCGATGAGATGATCCGCCGGCGCAACGACGACCACCGCGTCCGGATCTTCCCGGAGGATGGTCAAGGTACCCAAGCCCACCGCCGCCGCCGTGTTCCGCGAGGCCGGCTCCACGAGAAAATGGGCAGGGGAGATGAGGGGAAGCTGCTGGCGGACCACCCGGGCCTGGTTCTTGGTCGTCACCACCACCGTCCGGGAGGTGGGCGCCACCGCGCGCAGGCGCTGGGCCGTGACCTGAAGAAGCGAGTGCTTGGTTCCCAGCCGGAGGGTCTGCTTGGGACGCGCGCGGCGCGAGAGGGGCCAGAGGCGCTCCCCGCTTCCACCCGCCATGATCAGAG
>CAYFHV010000145.1:0-3172 GCA_964343105.1 uncultured Planctomycetia bacterium
CCATAGCAGGTCACGCTCCTTCCGGAGGCGGTGGTTCTTCGCGTGCCCATTTCCCGATAGGGAGCAAAGGGCTTGGGAGTGCCATCTCCGTTCAGCGAGGAGGGAAGGGCCGTCAGCGTCAGCCGCACGGGGCGCTTTCCGGGAGCATGGCCTCGGCTCCGGAAGAAACTCAGATCCTCCGCGAAGGCGTTGAACAGAGCAGGATGGTCAGCGGACAGCTCGAAGGCAAGCCCGTGGATGTTAAAATGCGCCCTCATCCGAGGAGAGATTGTGCCGAGGCGGGGATTTGAACCCCGACGACCTTGCGGCCACTAGCTCCTGAAGCTAGCTCGTCTGCCAGTTCCGACACCTCGGCGTTCTTTCTCAGACACAGAATAGCAAAGGTCTCCCTGGAGCGTCAAAGCGAGTGTGCGAAACGGTTGGATTCGTACCAGGCGATGGTCTTCTCCAGCCCTTCGCGGAGCGGGGTCTTGGCCCGGAATCCGAACTCCCGGGAGGCCCGGGAGGTGTCCAGGCGTCGCCGTGGTTGTCCTCCCGGCTTGGAGCTGTCCCAGGTGATCCTTCCGGTGAAGCGGGTCAGCTCCGCCATGAGGCCGACCAGCTCCCGGATGGAGGTCTCGGATCCGGTTCCCACGTTGACCGGCTCCGGTTTCTGGTACCGCTCGGCCGCGAGCAGAATGGCCTCGGCGCAGTCTTCCACGTAGAGGAATTCCCTCGTGGGGGAGCCGTCTCCCCAGAGGACGATCTCCTTCTGGCCGCTCTCCCGCGCCTCGACGCACCTCCGGATGAGGGCAGGGACCACGTGGGAGGTTTGAGGGTCGAAATGGTCCCGCGGGCCGTAGAGGTTACCCGGGATGAGGGCGATCCCGGGGAAGCCGTATTCCTGCCGGTAGGCCTTGAGCTGTTCCATGAGCGCCCTCTTGGCCACGGCGTACGGGGCGTTGGTCTCCTCGGGGTAGCCGTTCCAGATCTCCTCCTCCCGGAAGGGAACCGGGGCGAGCTTCGGATAGGCGCAGGCGGAGCTGAGCAGAACGAACTTCTCCAGCCCATGATGCCGGGCCTGCTCGATGAGATTCAGGCCCATCTGCATGTTGTCGTAGAAGAATCTTCCCGGATGGGCCGTGTTGGCCTGAATGCCTCCGACGACACCGGCCAGGTGCAGGACGATCTGAGGCCGGCTCTCCCGGTAGAGGCGGTCCACCGCATCGGCGCTGCGCAGGTCAGCCTCCTGGCGGGAGGGGGCGAAGCAGGCCGCGCAGCCTTCCCGCTGCAGCCGCTCGACGACGGAGGAGCCCAGGAAGCCCTTTCCGCCGGCGACCAGGACCCGCTTGGTCTTCCAAAACTCGCTCATGGAGTGTATCGTAGCATACGCGCATGCGCCTGACGCGACTGAATCAGTTGATCCTCGGCAACGAGCTGGTCGAGGGGAATTGGCAGATCACGCCGAACCATGAGATCCAGTACCGGCGGAAGCGCCGGACTCTCCACTCCCCGCTGGAGGAGGAGATCGCCCTGAAGGGGAACCTGGTGGCGGCCGAGGAGACGGGACTTACCCTCCAGGCCTGGGAGCGGCGGGAGGGCGAGGAGCTCATCAGCCGGCTTCTCACCCTCCGGGGCCGGTGGGAGGCGGACGCGCGGAACCGGCTGAGCTTCCTCGTCGAACGGCAGAGCGACCGCACCGACCGGCTGACCCTGGCCGCGGGATGGGAGGTCGGGCCCAGCCACGAGCTGCTGTACCGCACCACGCGCAGACATCTGAAGACGAAGGAGCGTGATCTCCATACCCTGACCTTCCGCGGATACTGGGATGTGACCGAGGCGAACCGGCTGACCTACGTTCTGGACCGGGATTCCGACTCGGCCTTTCGGTTCCGCGGGACCTTCCA
This sequence comes from uncultured Planctomycetia bacterium, assembly GCA_964343105.1. Lineage (GTDB taxonomy): Bacteria > Omnitrophota > Gorgyraeia > 1-14-0-20-64-10 > 1-14-0-20-64-10 > CAYFHV01. The sequence goes on from CAYFHV010000145.1 coordinate 1,887, forward strand.
GAGCCGGGCGCTCCAGGCCAAGGCCGGCAGGATCCGGTTCCAGATCGGGGTGCAGGCGGAGGGGAGGCGCCGCGTGCAGACGGTCACCCTCTTCGGGAAGTGGAAGCTCTCGCATGATCTCTCTCTGGAGTTCGAGGTCCCCTACGGGGATGGCGCCGTCCAAGGGATCGGCTTCGGGGCGAGCTTCGAGCTGGGGGCCCGGGGAACGATCACCGGGCGGCTGCTGGCCCGGCGGGGGCAACCCCTGGGCGTGGAGTTACTCTTTACCCGTCCGTTCCTGAAGGGACAGGGAGAAGCCTTCGCCCGCCTGCGCAGGAATCTGGATGAGAATGTGGCGGAGGCGGGCCTGCGCGTCCGCTGGTGAGCCTGCGAGCTTAGGCGGCCCCTTTCTTCCGCAGGGCAACCGAGAGGGCTTCCACCACTTCCGGCCGGAACTGGGTGCCCGACGCCCGGCGAAGCTCGGCGAGCGCTTCGGGGGGTTTCATCGCCTTCCGGTAGGGGCGGTGGCTGGTCATGGCATCGTAGGCGTCCGCGACCGAGACGATGGCCACGAGGTCCGAGATCCGGGCGCGGGCGAGCCCGTATGGATAGCCGGTCCCATCCTCCCGCTCGTGGTGGCTGAGAACCACCGCCAGCTCCTCGGCCGATAGCCCCAGGGGAGCCATGATCTTCTCGCCGATGACGGGATGCTGCCGCATCGCCTCCCACTCTTCCTCGGTCAAGGGCCCCGCCTTTCCCAGCATCGCATCATGCACCCCGATCTTTCCGATGTCGTGCAGGACTGCCAGCCGCTCCAGGGTTTCAATCTCGTCGGGCGACTTGCAGAGGACGCGCGCGATGTCGGCCGCGTATTGGGTCACCGAGGTGGAGTGCCCCCGGGTGTAGGCGTCCTTGGCTTCGAGGGCCATGACGAGGGACCGGATGGCGCGGAGGAACGACTCCCGCAGCTCCTCCTTGGCCTGGCGGAGTCCGTCCGTCATCCGGTTGAAGGCAGCCGCGGCCTGCTCGAATTCGTCGCCTGTCTGGAGCGAGATCTCATGGTCGAGATCCCCGCCCTCCACCTGCTTCATCCCGTGCATGAACCGGCTCAAAGGACGGGCGACCCTGCCCGCCAGAAGCGCCCCTGCGATCATCGAGAGGAGGATCCCCGCGATGAGGCTGATCCCAAGGAAGATCTGCAGCCGGTGCTGGAGGAGATAGAGCTGCTGATTGTAGATGTCCACGCCGAGGAGCGCCACCACCTGCCCGGATCGGTTCCGGATCGGCGCGTATCCCGAGATGGAGAC
>CAYFHV010000146.1:0-3156 GCA_964343105.1 uncultured Planctomycetia bacterium
GGGGTGAGGACGGCTTGCGCAAGCACGAGCCCTTTTTGGAACGCGGCGGGAGCTTTCCCGATGGCTTCAATGGCCCGCGCAAAGCCCCCCGGATCCCCGGCAAAACCCTGATTCAGGGATGCGGGGGTGAGGACGGCTTGAAGCGTATCGAGAGCGCTTGCCGCATCGAGAAATGCCTGCTGCTTACCCGCCAAGCGGCCCGCCCGAGCCAGCACCAACATCTGCTCGGAAAACGTCCCTTCCCCCGGGTTTTCCAGGAGATGCCCCAGCGCATCCATCGGCCTGGAAAATCTCTCCTCCATCCCGGCGGCGGGCCCCGTCGGACCGCCGGCAGGAGTGGGCAGCGCCTTCGGCTGAGGCGGGCTGGGCTGCGGCGGAAGGGGCCGTCGCTGGGCATGGGTGAGGAACTCCCGCTCAAAGATCCTCTGGGCAATCCGCCGCAATTCGGCGTTGAGCCCTTGAAAGCTCTCCTGGCCCGGAATCGCCCTCACCAGATAGGCCCGCCACTCGGAATCATCCATCGCCTTGCCGACCAGCTCCTGACTCAGCATCGGCAGGAGCAGCTCCCGGGCCCTGCGATACTGCGGCGTATCCGGCGCCTGAGCCGCCCGCGGCAGCGGGCCTCCCCCTCCCCGCAACTGGTCCAACAGCACTCGGGCGGGAACCGGGGCGTCACGTAGACTCAGCAGCCAGGCCTCAACCTCCCTCACAGCCCGCAGCTCGGCATACTTCTCCTCACTGAACGGCGGGGAGAGGGCATGGATCACCTTCCAGAGGGCCTGTCCCTCCCTCAGGATCTCACCCTTCATCGCCAAAAGAGAAGCCCCGAACCTTTCCGGATCAAGTATCGGTCCGGTGAACATCTCCTCCAACGCCAGCGTGTCGGAATGCGGCCCCTCCTCCGAGAGGGTCTCCTCGTCCATGAACCTCCCCATCTCCTCAGGGCCGCTGAGCCGGCCGAAGGCCCGCGCATCCACGAAAAACTCGAGATAGCGGAGGACTCCCGTGGGATCGTTGACAGGCGGCGAGGGAGGGATCCCGCCGGCGGTCAGGCGCTCCAGATTCCTCCGAAACTCCGGCAGTCGGTCCAGAAACGGCTGAGCCGGCGTGTAGAGGAAGATCCTGTTCGCCCCGGCGCGGCCCCCGTACAGACCCTGGAGCGGCTCCATACGGTACAGCGGAACCCGTCGGCCGGCTGGAGAAACGTACTCCCTGTCTGGGAGGGGGGTCACCCGGACCAGCCCCCGCCCGTAATATCCAAGATAGAGAAGCCCTCTCCGGAAGATGACCTGCTCCTGCACATCCCACCAGAGACGCTGTAGCTGGCTCTGAGTGATCGGCTCGTTCGGGCTCACCTGCTGAGAGGATTGAAAGCCCGGCTCAACGGGCAGGACGAATGCCTGGATCGCCTCCAGAAGGTCCTTGCCCCTCGCAGTCGGGGAAGCCAATGCCTCATCCAGAAGAAAACCAACAAAAAAATCTCTGTACCACGCTTCCAGATCGAAACGGGGGCTTTGAGGAGCGATCTGGGTCTGGAACCGGTCCACCACTTCCGCGATCTTCACGTGATCCCCTCTTCGCAATGGAATCCCCTTGAGCGCCCGCAGCACCTTCCGTTCCAAATCCTTTCTGCCGCCGGCCCGCGCCTTCAGAAGAAGCTCAAGCCGCGAACGGTCCATCTTCCGGTGATCCGCTGCCCGAGGGGCTACCTCCCTGATGTCTTGACGGAGAAATTCCAGCAGAGGTCGTCCCATCTCCGCCGGCGGCTTCTCCTCCATCCCGGCGTGGGAACCGCTCTCTTCAGCAGAGGGAGGGGCGATGTTGGTGACGGTCACCTCGACCAGGCCGGAGTCCTCTTGATCGGGGGTCAACAGGATCCACCAGGAGCTGCCCTTGTGCGACCGGAGCTCATCCAGGAAGTCCTTCTCCTCAATGGTCCGCAGGGGCCAGGGAACCGTGACCTTGATACCGTTGGATGTCTGGATGGTGACCTGCACCCGGTCCATCCGGACGCCCGGCTCCGGCAGGAGCTTGTAGAAATCGGTTCTCATCCACGCGGCTGCGTTGTCAGGCCCCAGGCGGCCCGCCAGGATCCGCCCGGTAGACAGGTCCGCCATACGGTAGAAGGAGAGCCGGCCTTTCGGATAGCTCCGGTACGCCTCTCTCTGCTTCTCCGCCAGGAACCGCTCCGCCGCGTCGGCGATTCCCAGGCGGAACCCCACGGCCAGATCCACCTCTCCGATCCGGACGAGAAAATCGGACAAAACCAGGGCCGCCAGGGCGGCGGCCTCAAAGACAGCGGGAGGGGTAGGCATGAGGAGGTCCTCCCGCAGGGAGGCGTCCACCCTCCCAGGGTGGAACCGGTCCTTGAGCGCCCCCTTGAGGGCCGTCCGGAGGTTGTCGGGTCTATGGTTGGCCCGGGTTTCCAACGGGATGAATCCCAACAGAGGAGACAGGGAAAAGACCTCGCTGTTCGCCGGAATCGGGTACTCCTCCGGGGTGCTGAGCGCCGCCATCAAGGCGTAGGCCAGGCCCTTGACGTAAGCGGCCTTCGCCGCTGGGCTGTCCGGCTCCAGCCGCTCCTCGTAGGCCCGGAAGGCGTCCGCCAGAAGGGAGAAGGAGTAGCCGATCGGGACCTTCCGGTCCTTCCGGTCCGTCACTGCATTGCGGATCTTCTCCGGAGTGGACAAAAGCCCCGTCCCGCTCAAGGTGTACACCGCATAGGCCTGCTGGAGGCGGATTCCCTGCCGGAGTGTGAGCCGGGGCCTGCGTTTCAGGATCTTGTCGCTTAAGTCCAGCGCTTCATAGAGGTCCTTCTCCAACCCCCTCTCGTCAGGAACCGGCTCTCCCATCGCCCAGTTTTTCGGAAGCCTCCGGTTGGAGAGGAGCAGGACTCGATGGGCATCCAGGATGTTCCACCACCTTCGGATCGGAGCTTGCTGAAGCTGTTTCATCGGGATCCGACGGATTCGCCGGCGCACCGTTGTCTGATAGAGGCCCAGCGCTCCCCAATCTCTTGTCTTGATGAGCCGTTCCTCTTCACTGGCCAGCCGTTCCAGATCTTTGGCGATCTTCTGGACCGACTCCTCCATCCCGGCGGCGGCCGCGGCGGAACCGGGCTCAGGCCGGGCGGGCGGCGCGGGATCGACCCGCAGG
>CAYFHV010000147.1:0-3018 GCA_964343105.1 uncultured Planctomycetia bacterium
GGCCTTCACCATATTCACCTGAAGGTTCGAGAGGGTCTCCTCCACGGCTTTCAGATCATTCGGATTATCGTCTACCAGAAGGATGCTGATCGGAGCGGTCGCCTCTGGCTGCCTTGTGAGATCTTTCACTTTCGCGCTGGGGGCCCCCAGATCCAACGGGATGGCGGCCCGCAGCCGGATTTCTCTCTTGGCCAGATCCTCCTTCCTGGCAAGATTCACAAAGACTTGGATCTTTGATCTTAAGATCTCAGGGGTAGCGGGCTTGAGGAGATAGTCCGCAGCGCCTGTTAAATAGCCCTTTAACTGGGAGGCATCGTCCACATAAGACCCTGACAGAAAAACGATCGGCGTATGCCTTGTCCTCTCCAGCTGCCGCATAAATTTGGCAACTTCAAATCCGTCCATGCCCGGCATCCGGACGTCCAACACCACCACAGCAAACGTTTGATCCAGAAGCAATCGTAAGGCTTCCAGGCCAGAGGCCGCCTTCACCACGTTCAGCCCCAGGCCCGACAGGGCCTCCCCCACGGCAAGGAGATCCCGCGGATTATTGTCCACCAGAAGGACATTCGTCGCCTCGGTTCCACTCGCCATTACCGGACCTTCCTGTATATTTTTGTGGTTCCGCCCACCTCCTCGTAGCATGGCTCGAAAGCAGTGAATTTCAGAGACTCCTCGTTCCCCAAGGCCAGATACCCGAAGTTGCATAAGCTTTTGTACAGAAGCTGGTGCACCCGATCCCGCAGGGTTTGATTGAAATAGATCATCACGTTGCGGCAGAGGATCAAGTGAAACTCGTTGAAGGAGCTGTCGGTGACCAGGTTGTGCTGCGCAAAGAGTACGTTGGCTTTGAGCGACGGATCCAAGAGGACTCGGGCCCCATGGGCCGTGGTGTAGTCGGAAAGCGAAGCGGATCCCCCCGCCTCCCTGTAATTTGTGGAACACCCTTTTAAGAGGCCGCGCGGAGTGATTCCCTCCTTGGCCTTGTCCAAGACCTCCTGGCTCAAATCGGTTGCGTAGATCCGGCATCGGTCGTAGATCCCCTCCTCTTTCAGGACAATGGCCGTGGAGTACACCTCCTCGCCCGTGGAACAGCCGGCAGCCCAGATCCGGAGGAAAGGGTAGGTTTTTAGCATCGGGATCACCTGATTCCTTAAGGCGAGAAAAAAATTGGGATCTCGAAACAGGGCGTTCACATGGGTGGTCAGGTGCGCCAGAAGCCGGGCCATCGCTTGGGCATCGTGAAGGATTTTCTCTTGAAGCCCGGAGATCGTCGGGAGCCCCTCGGAGGCGAGGAAGCTGGCAATCCGACGCGTGATGGAGCTTAAGGCATAGTCTCTAAAGTCGTAGCCGTACTGGCGAAAAATCCCATCCAGGAGGAGTTGGATCTCCAGCGCTTCCGGCTCATGAGCCTCTTTCACCTGAGCGCTTGGAGCCATAGCGGAACCCTTTCACCGATACAGCCAGACTCGCAGCATGGAAAGGATCTGATCCGCATCCACCGGCTTGGCGATGTAGTCGGAGGCGCCGGCCTCGATGCATTTCTCCCGGTCGCCCTTCATCGCCTTGGCGGTCACCGCGATGATCGGCAGCGTCTTGAACTTCTCGAGCTTGCGAATTTCACGGGTCGCCTCATATCCGTCCATCTCCGGCATCATGATGTCCATCAGGACGCAATCGATGCCGGGCGTCTTCTTTAGAATCTCGATCCCCTCCTTGGCGGATTCGGCATGGGCAACGTGCACTTGATGGGGTTCCAGGACCGCCATCAAGGAGAAGATATTCCGAATGTCGTCGTCCACAATGAGGACCCGTTTCGTGGCAAGCGCGGGGTCCGTCTCCCGGGCCACCTGCAGGAGCCGGCGCTTTTCTTCGGGGAGCCCTGCCTGCATCCGATGGAGAAACAGGGTCGTTTCCGCCAGGAGACGTTCCGGCGAACGGACGTCCTTGACAATGATCGCCTCAGTGTAGCGCCTGAGATCCGCGTCCTCCTTTCGGGTCAGGTCCCTGGCGGTATAGACGATGATCGGAAGGGAAAGGAGTTTCAAGTCGGACTTTATCTTTTCAATCAGATCGAAACCGGACATGTCGGGGAGTCCTAAGTCGATCACCACACAGCTGAACCACTCCTTTGAAAGAATCTCAAGCGTCTCCTTGCCTGTTCCGACGGCGGTAATCTCCACATCGCGGCCTTCGACCAACTCGACGAGGCTCGCCCGCTGGGCCTTGTCGTCCTCTACGATGAGGAGCTTCTTGACCTTGCGCGCAACGAACTCGCGGATCTTGGTCAGGGCCTCCCGCAAGGCCCCGGCTTCAGCCGGCTTTTTTAAGAAGGCGATCGCCCCGAGCTTGATCGCCCGCTGCCAGTTCTCCCCCACCGAGATGATGTGCACCGGGATGTGCCCGGTTTCCGGATCGTTCTTGATCCGATCCAGAACCGTCCATCCATCTGCGTCGGGAAGATCCAAGTCCAGTGTCACAGCGGCCGGCTGGTACTGCTTGACGAGCCTCAGGGCTTCCGCGGCGGTGGTTGCCGCCAGGCACTTAAGGGTTTGCTCGTGCGCCATATCGATGAGGATCCGGGCAAAGTTGACGTCATCTTCCACGATGAGGAGAATCAGGTCTCCGGATTTTAACTCTGTCCGGTCGTCAATGATCCGCTCGATCTCAGGCAAAACCTCCTCCTCCCTCTCTGAGATCGCCACCTCCTCCTGGGCTCGGGGCTCTTCTGCCCCCTGCATCTGCCCTGAAGCGCCGGGTGCACCGCGAGGCACCGTCTGCGAGCCGCCTCCGGATCTTCCTCCTTGTGTCTCCGGCGAGGAGATGAGCTCTGCCAGCTTTCTCGCCTCTGTCAGCTTTCTCTTGCGCTGAGGGGGCTCGTAGGTGAGGGGCAGATACAGGGTGAACTTACTTCCCCTGCCCGGGTCGCTTGCCAGGCGGATCTCGCCCCCCAAAAGCCAGGACAGTTCCCGGCTGATGGCCAGGCCCAGTCCTGTTCCTCCATACTTCCGAGCGGTG
>CAYFHV010000148.1:0-2977 GCA_964343105.1 uncultured Planctomycetia bacterium
CATGGAGAGCTGCCGGATGGCCTCGCCGGTGTACTCGAAGACGTGTCCGGTCCCACCCGCCGTTCCGATTCTGCCGATGAGCTTGAGGATCATGTCCTTGGAGCTCACGTGCGGCGGCAAGGTGCCGGCAAACTCCACCCGGAAGGTTTTCGGCTTCTTCTGGGTGAGGCACTGGGTCGCCAGGACGTGCTCCACCTCCGATGTCCCGATCCCGAAGGCGAGCGTCCCGAAGGCGCCGTGCGTGGAGGTGTGCGAATCGCCGCAGACCACGGTGGTTCCCGGCAGGGTGAGCCCCAATTCGGGGCCGATGATGTGGACGATCCCCTGCCGGTCCGACCTCAGATCGTACAGCGCGATCCCGAACTCCCGGCAGTTCTTGGCCAGGGCCTCCACCTGCGCCCGGGAGATGGGGTCCCGGATGTTCATCCGGTCGTCCGTGGGGACGTTGTGGTCCATCGTGGCGAAGGTGAGGTCGGGCCGGCGGACCTTCCTGCGGGCGAGGCGCAGCCCCTCGAACGCCTGCGGGCTGGTCACCTCGTGAACCAGGTGGCGGTCGATGTAGAGCAGGGCGTTCCCGTCGGGCAGACTCGCCACGACGTGCCGCTCCCAGATCTTCTCGAACAGCGTTTTCCCCATAACAAAAAATCAGTATAGCACAGCCCTTGCGGGGATGACCCCCGGCATGCTATCCTTGATGTAGACCAGAATTCAGACCATCAGGAGGGGGCATGACAAAGACGCTTCCGATATCCGAGGTGAAGACAAGGTTGCCGGAATTGGTGAAGGGGGTGGCGGAACGGGACGACGAGATCATCATCACCCGGAAGGGCCGCCCCACGGCGATCATCGTCTCTCTGGATGAATACGAGGGTCTGCGCGAGACGCTGGAGATCTTGAGCGATCCTGAGGCGATGGCCCAGATCCGCCGGAGCGAAGCCTATTTCAGGCGGGGTGGGAAGGGCTACACGCTCGATGAGGTGTTCGGCAAGGAGAAGTGATCCGGCATAGGGTCATCCTCCCGCAGGAACTTCGAGATCTCTGTTCCCACTTTTCGCCAAGCGTAAGGCGGAAGATTCATGCGAGCATGCGCCTCTTCGAGGTAGATCCTTTGGTTGGGAAGGCGCTCGAGCGAGAATTGGTCGGTTTCCGCAGTTACCCCATTCCACCGTATCGAATCATCTATCGCGTCGAGCCGTCCAGCCGCAGTGTTCGAATCGTTAGGATCGGCCACCGCCGCGACGTCTACGAGGTCCTTGTGGAAAAGATCAACGCAGGCGAGGTCAGGGAAAAGCGGGCTATTTACGTTCGCAGATAATGAAGCTGTAGGGCAGAGGCTCGCTCAAGAAGTCCTCGCGGGAGATCTCCTTCCAGCGGCTTAAGTCCAGGGTAGGCATCCGGACGTCCCCCTCGAAATCGGCGTGGATTTGGGTCAGGTACAGCCGATCGGCCCGGGGCAAGGCCTGTTCATAGAGACTCGCGCCTCCCAGAACGAAGGCCTCGTCGGCCTGATGGCAGAGCTCCAGGGCCTTCTCGAAGGATGGGGCCGCCACGCACCCGCAGATCTTCAGGTCGCTCTGGTGGGTGATGACGATGTTGGTGCGGCCGGGGAGCGGTTTCCCGATCGACTCGAAGGTCCTGCGGCCCATGATGACGGGGTGGCCGAGGGTCAGTGTCTTGAAGCGCTTCAGGTCGGCCGGCAGATGCCAGGGCAGGCGGCCCCCTTTGCCGATCACCCCGTTGCGGGCGACGGCGGCGATGACGGAAAGCCTCACACCGCCACCGGGGCCGGGATGGCCGGATGGTGCCGGTAATCCTCCAGGGTGAAATCTTCGTACGTGAAGGCGAAGAGGGACCGAACGGCAGGATTGAGGCGCATCCGGGGCAGAGGGTAGGGCGATCGGGCCAGCTGCAGCCGGGCCTGCTCCAGATGGGTGAGGTAAAGGTGGACATCCCCGAAGGTATGGATGAATTCACCGGGCTGCAGCCCGCAGGCCTGGGCGAACATGAGGGTGAGCAGCGCATACGAGGCGATGTTGAAGGGAACGCCGAGGAAGACGTCGGCGCTGCGCTGGTAGAGCTGGCAGGAGAGCCGGCCGTCCGCCACGTAGAACTGGAAGAGGCAATGGCACGGCGGCAGCTTCATCCGGTCCAGCTCCGCCGGATTCCAGGCGGAGACGATGAGTCGCCGGGAATCGGGCTGGGCGCGGATCTCCTCCACGGCGCGGCTGATCTGATCGATCGTCTGCCCGTCCGGGGCCGGCCAGCTTCGCCACTGGGCCCCGTAGACCGGTCCCAGCTCGCCCTGCTCATCGGCCCACTCGTTCCAGATCGTCACCCCGTGCTCCTGGAGGTAGCGGACGTTGGTATCCCCCCGAAGGAACCAGAGGAGTTCGTAGATTACCGACTTGAGGTGAACCTTCTTGGTGGTCACCAGGGGAAAGCCCTCGGCCAGGTTGAAGCGCATCTGGTGCCCGAAGAGGCTGAGGGTCCCGGTACCGGTCCGGTCCGATTTCTTTACTCCCTGGTCGAGGATCATCTGCACAAGGTCGAGGTAGGGTTTCATGGCGTCGCCCGCTATTATATAATGTAAATTTCCAATGACAGAGTACCTCGGCGTAGCGATCACCTTCCTGCTGGCCGGCCTGATCGGGGGGGCCTTCCTGTTTCTGGCCAGCGTCCTGGGGCCGAAGCGGCCCTCGGCGGCCAAGTCGGAGCCGTTCGAGTGCGGGGAGCAGCCGTTTCACATCGCCAGCGGGCGATTCGCCGTCAAGTTCTACCTGGTGGGGATGCTCTTCATCCTCTTCGACGTCGAGCTGGTCTTTCTCTTTCCGTGGGCCGTGGTGTACCGGCGGTTGGGATGGGCGGGCTTCTTTGAGATGCTCGTTTTCCTGGGGGTTGTCCTCTTGGGGTTCGCCTACGCCTGGAAGAAGGGGGCGCTGGAGTGGGAGTGAGGAAGTCATCCCGAGCGAAGCGAGGG
>CAYFHV010000149.1:0-2957 GCA_964343105.1 uncultured Planctomycetia bacterium
TGGCGATCACGGCGGCGTTGACGTAGTTCACCGTCTCCTGCAGGATCGGGGTGAGCAGCCCCTTGATGAAGGCCTGCGTTGCCGGGGCCAGCTCCAGGCGCGTGAGCTCCCCCACGTAGCGGATCCGCACCTCCTTCATCCGGCCCTCGGTGAGTTGGGTCTGCAGGGATCCCATCGCCTCGGCGAGCTTGATGTACGGCTGGATGAGCTTCAGCACCTCCGCGTCCACCGACGGGACGTTGACGGCGTTGCGCACCCCCAGGCCCAGCAGGCAGTCCCGGACGCTGGCCGCGATCTCCTGCGCCACGCTCTTCTGCGCCTCCTCGGTGGAGGCTCCCAGATGCGGCGTCACGACGACCTGCGGAAGGTCGACGAGCTCCCGGTTGGTCGGCGGCTCCTCCTCGAAGACATCGAGCGCGGCACCCGCCACCTTCCCGGAGCGGATCGCCGCCGCCAGGGCCCGTTCGTCCACGATCCCGCCCCGGGCGCAGTTGATGACCCTCACCCCCGTCTTCATCAGGGCAAACGCCTTCTCGCCGATCAAGCCCCGCGTCTCGTCGGTGAGCGGGGTGTGGACCGTGATGAAGTCGGATCGCTGGAGGAGCTCCTCCAGGCGGTTCACCGGCTCGGCGTCGAGCTCCCGCACCTTCTCCTCGGAGAGGTGCGGGTCATAGGCGAGGATCCGCATGCCGAAGGCCAGGGCCCGCCGCGCCACCTCCGCCCCGATCCGGCCGAGGCCGACGATCCCCAGGAACTTCCCGTACAGCTCCACCCCCATGAAGGCGGTCCGGTTCCACTGCTTGCCCTTCACCGAGGCGTTGGCCTGCGGGATGTTCCGGCTCAGGGCCAGCATCATGGAGACGGTGTGCTCGGCGGTGGAGATGGTGTTCCCGCCGGCCGCGTTCATCACGATGATCCCCTTCTTCGAGGCAGCCTCCACGTCAATGTTGTCCAGCCCCGCGCCGGCCCGGCCGATCACCTTCAGCCGCGCCGCCTTCTCCAGGAGCTCCGGGGTCACCTGCGTCGAGGAGCGGACCACCAAGCCGTCGTAATCGGCGATGATCTTCAGGAGCTCCGCCTCGGGGAGCTTGGTCTTGACATCCACCTTGACCTGGTTGGAGGATTGCAGAAGCTGGATCCCCTCCTCCGCCAGGGGATCGGTGACCAGGATGCGGAAAGGGGGACAGGCTACTTTTTCCATGCCTCATCCCTCTGGGAAAAAGGTGCCTGTCCCCTTTTTTCCCAGCCCAGCTCGGCCAGGGCCGCCTCGAGAGCAGCCAACCCCTGCCGGACCTCCTCATCCCCGACCGCCCCCAGGGTCGCAATCCGAATCACCTTGCCGGCCAGCTCCTTCCCCTGCCCGCCCGCGACCACGAAGCCGCGCTGCTTGATCCTCTTCACGAGCTCCTTGCCGTCCATCCCCGGCGGCACCTTGATGGTGGTGACCGCGCTGGAGGCGCATGCCGGGTCGGTGTACAACTCCAGCCCCATCCGCACCACCGCCTCCCGGACTCGCTGGGCACGGCTCTCATGACCCGCCCTGAAGCGGTCCAGGCCCTCCTTCAGGATGAAGCGCAGAGACTCCGCCAGCCCTACGATCAGGGAGATGGCCGGCGTGAAGGGAGTGTCGGTGTTCGCCCAGGCCTTCCGAGCCAGGGAAAGATTGAAATAGTACCTGGGGCTTCGGGATTTCTCCACCGCGGCCCACGCCCGCGGGCTCAAGGCGATGAAGGCCAAGCCCGGCGGCAGCATGAGCCCCTTCTGGGATCCGCAGACCGTCACGTCCACGCCGAAGGCGTCCATGGAGAAGGGGTCCGCCCCGAGACCGCTGATGGCATCGACGACGAGGAGCGGCTTTTCTCCAATCGCCCGGCGGATCGCCTGGATGTCGTAATGGACGCCGGTCGAGGTCTCGCAGAGGGTGGCAAAGAGCGCTTTGAGATTCGGGTGCTCCTGGACGGACCGGCCCAGCGCTTCCAGATCCAGCGGCTTGCCCCACGCCGCATCCAGGGGGACCATCTTCGCCCCGTACGCCTGGGCCAGCTCGCCCCAGCGCTCGCCGAACTTCCCTCCCCGGATCACCAGCACCTCTTCGCCCGGCGAAACCAGGTTGGCCACCGCGGCCTCCATCGCCCCGGTGCCGGAGCTGGTGAGGATGAGAACCTCCTGGCCCGTTCCGAACAGGCTCTTCAGCCCCTGGCCGACTTCCTTTAATATGGCCTGGAAATCGGCTGTCCGGTGATGGACCATCGGCCGGGCCAGCGCCTCCCGCACCTGGGGAGGAACGATCGTCGGCCCCGGGGTCAATAGAATGACCTCGCTTCGCTCGGTCACTTCTGCTTTCCCTTGATCACCTCGTCCACAATCCCGTACGCCTTGGCCTCCTCCGCCGACATGAAGAAATCCCGGTCGGTGTCCTTCTGGATCTTGTCCAGCGGCTGGCCGGTGTGCAGGGCCAGGATCTCATTCAGGCGGTCCCGCATCCTGAGGATCTCCTTCGCCTGGATGGAGATGTCCGCGGCGGCCCCCTGCGTCCCGCCCCAGGGCTGGTGGATCATGATCCGCGCCTGCGGCAGGCTGAAGCGCTTGCCCTTCGTGCCGGCCGAAAGGAGCACCGCCCCCATCGAGCTCGCCTGCCCGATGCAATACGTCGCGACGTCCGGTTTGACGAACTGCATCGTGTCGTAGATCGCCAGCCCTGCCGTCACCATGCCGCCGGGCGAGTTGATGTAGACGTTGATGTCCTTGTTGGGATCCTCCATCTGGAGGTACAGCATCTGGGCGATCACCAGATTCGCCACGAGGTCATCCATGCCGGACCCGATGAAGACGACCCGGTCCTTGAGCAGCCGGGAATAGATGTCGTAGGCCCTCTCCCCCCGGCCGGTCTGTTCAACGACAATGGGAACCAGCGTTTGATTCCGCTCGCCCATCTAGCCCTCCTTGATCTCTGCCTG
>CAYFHV010000150.1:0-2939 GCA_964343105.1 uncultured Planctomycetia bacterium
GCCGCCATGATCGGGAAGCAGGGCGGGTGCACCCGCACCCGGTACGCCTGGTCGGAGCCGTCGCTCACCACATAGAACCCCAGCTCCCCGTTGGCCCCCTCGACCGGGAAGTACACCTCCCCCTTCGGCGGCCGGATCCCGTGGCCAAACATGACGAGCTTGAAATGCTGCATGAGCCCCTCGATGTTCCCGTACGTGTCCTCCTTGGGCGGCAGGAAGACCCTCTTCTCCGGCGCCGCAATCGTGGGATGGACCCTGGCGTCACCGCCCTCCAGCGTGGGATCCACCGCCGCCACGCGCCCCGCAATCTCGTCGATCCGGCCCAGCTTCCCCTTATCCACCATCTCCGCGGCCGGCATCTCCCGCATCTCCGAGGCCGTGATCTCGCGCCCCGTTTCCGGATCCACCTGCACCGCCCCACCCGGGATCTGCTCCAAACACTGCTCCACGATCCGCATCGACTGCTCCATCTCCTGCATCCGGACGTAGTACCGGTCCAGGTTGTCCCCGTGGACCCCGAGCGGCACTTCGAAATCGAGCCGGTCGTAGATTGCATAGGGACAGGCCTTCCGCACGTCGTAGTTGACCCCGGTCGCGCGTAGGAAAGGGCCGGTGATCCCATAGGAGACGGCCTCCTCCTGCGAGATCTTCCCCGTCCCCTTCATCCGGTCGAAGAAGATGCGGTTGCGGGTGAGGAGCTTATCCACCTCCGCGAGAACCTGGCGGGTTTCAGCCAAGGCCTTGCGCGTTCGCTCCGCAAAGTCCGCCGGAAGATCCGCCTTCACCCCGCCCACCCGGCAGTAGGAGACGGTGAGCCGCGCTCCGGTGACCTGCTCCACCAGCTCCCAGAGGAACTCCCGCGCCTTGATCATATAGAGGAAGACCGTGAAGGTTCCCAGCTCCATGGCGCTGGCCCCGATGCAGGTGAGGTGATCGGTGACCCGGGAGATCTCCGACATGAGGACCCGGATGTAGTGGCACCGCTCCGGCACCTGAATCCCCAGGAGCTTCTCCACCGCCATGCAGTAGCCCATGTTGTTGATGAGGGGCGAGACGTAATTCAGCCGGTCCGCGTACGGGATCACCCCGTTGTAGGTAACCACCTCCGACATCTTCTCGAAGCCCCGGTGCAGGTAGCCGATCTCCACGTCGGCGTCCCGGATCCTCTCCCCGTCGAGCCGAACGACGATCCGGATGATCCCGTGCATGGCCGGGTGGGCGGGGCCGACGTTGAGGAGCAGGTCGCGCGTCTCCAATTGACTCACCATCATCTCGCCTGCTCCCTATCCCGCAACTGCTGCTCTGCCGACTGGATGACTTCCCTCAGAACAACCCGGACCTCTTCGGGCTGCCTCTCCACCTCGGCCCTACAGATCTGCAGCACACGGTCGTGTTGAAAGGCGTTGCTGGTGAGAGACCAGCGGGCGGCGCCGCCGATCAGCATCCTTTCCGCAGCACCCTTCTCAATCCTTTCCGCAGCACCCTCCTCATTGAGCCACGGCAGGACCCCGATGATTTTCTGAACGTAACGTTCATCGCCGCTGGCCATGAACATTGCCCAGAGCATATCGAGAACCGCCGGCGAGGCCACCGGCTCCGACAGGATGTCCGGAGGGGGATTCACCAGAAGCCCTTGAAGAAACCCCCGGCGCTCCGGTGAGAGCTCCGATCCGGTTTGTTGCTCCAAGAGCATCCTCGCGCCCTCCGTATTGGAAAACCACAAAGCAGACCAGACGAGCTTCTTGCCCTCTTCCGGAACCTGATCGAGCTCATCAAGCCAGGACGGGACTCGCTTTGCATTCTCCCGGAAGATCTGGCCGAAGAAAGCCACAAGAAAAGCTCTCGCCTTAGCGTTCTCCCATGTCCCTGCACCCACGATGAAACGTATGGCGGAAGGAACGCGCTCCGGACTCGGTTCCCTGTAGTAGTACGTCATCCATCGCCCAATCTCCTCCTCCGAGACAAAGGCCGGAACCTGTTGGGCAGGGGCCCCCGGTTCGATCGAAAAGGAGGGAGAAACTCCTCCGCCCACAAGAGAAACTGCTGTCGTCAACAGTACGACGATGCATCGTCGGAGCACTTAGTTCACCGGGCCGATGAGCGGCTGGCGCTTGTTGACCGGGTAATCCTTTCGCAGCGGATGCCCCTCGAACGACTCGTACATGAGGATTCGCTTTAGGCCGGGGTGCCCCCGGAAGCGGATCCCGAACATGTCCCAAACCTCCCGTTCGTACCAGTCCGCCGACGCCCACAGGGGGGTGAGGGAATCCACCTCCGGCTGGGCCTCCGGGACCGGCACCTTCAGGCGGATCCTCTGCTTGAGCGGCAGGGAAAAGAAGTGGTAGACGACCTCAAAGCGCTCCGGGGTCGCCCGCCCCGGCCAGGGCGCTTCGTCCGGCACGTTCATCGGCTGCCGCAGCCCGATCCCGGCGGAGACGAAGGCGCCCCGCGCTGCCGGCGGCCGGTCGAACGTGAGGTAATCCACCGCCGCCACGTCCATCAGGAAGTTCATCTGGAGGGCGGCGTCCTCCTTGAGGAACCGGGCCACCTCCAGCAGCTTCTCGCGCCGGAGGGTCACGGTCTGATCTCCGCGGTAGGCATGAACCCCGAGGACCGCCTCGGGGAACCGGGAGCGGACGATCTCAGACGGTGAAGGATCGCTCATGCGGGGGAACCGCCTCGGGGAGAGGCTTGCCGGAATGCTGCGCCTGGATCCTTGCCTGCAGCTTGATCAGGCCGTCGAGGACGTTCTCCGGGCGCGGCGGGCACCCTGGGATATAGACATCCACCGGCATGAGGGTGTCGATTCCCATCACGGTGGCGTAGTTGTCATAGAATCCGCCGGTGCAGGTGCAGACCCCGAAGGCCACCACCCACTTCGGCTCCGTCATCTGGTCGTAGATCTTCTTCAGGACGGGTGCCAGCTTGTGGCTGATGGT
>CAYFHV010000151.1:0-2917 GCA_964343105.1 uncultured Planctomycetia bacterium
AGCTTGGCCAGCCCCTGCTCGACCTTCTCAGGGTCGGCGTTGATCCGCCTCGGCAGGGCCTCAGTAAGCCGCTTAACCTCTCCCTCGAACTCGGCCAGGGAGCTCTCAGGTGCCGAGAGTGTTTTCGGTTTCATCGTGAGCTCCGTTGACGAAGTGGTAGGGAGGCCAGGGGCCGCTGAGGAGGAATCTAAGGCGGGAAAACTCTTCCCGGATCTTTGCCACGCCTTCCCGGAAGGCGTCCACCTGATCCCGCTCCACGAGATAGGCCCCAGTGAGGAGCAAGCGCTCGGTGGGGAATCGACGAAGCCGGCTCTCGACGGCGAGCGAGCGGAAAGGCTCCTGAAGCTCCTGAACCAGCCTCTCCCCCGCCGCCCGGAGCCCTGCTCGACGCCTCTCCTCCGTGAGTCTCCGATAGAGGTATTCCATTCCGGGCCCCGTTTTCTCCATTTCCTGGTCTACTGACACCTCGGCTTCCTCGGGCGGCTCCCAGAGCACCCGGAGCCCCATTTCCGCCTTCCCTTCCACCCGCTCAAGCGCTGAACGGAACGCCTGAGCCCGTTCGTCGAGGAGCGCGACGACCGCTCCCTTGGTCCTGAGGAACGTGTTGAAGCGAATGGGAAGGATCGCGCGCGAGCCCATCACCTCCTCCACCACCGTCTCGTGGAGGGTCAGGTGCGCCTCGTCGACCGGCCAGAGGCTCTGCGGTGACCGGCTGACGACAGCAGCCAGGTCTCTATGAGAGACGAGAAAAACGGGGCTCCCACCGAGTCCCGGGATCTCCTGGGACAGCTCCGGGGGAAACCCAACGAGCCCGTAGAGGTAGAATCCCTCCACCGCTTACTCCTCCGCACTTCGAAGGCCCCACTCCCTGGCGGTTTCCACGGAAGAGAGGAGGAGCCGGAGACCCAGGTAGATCAGGTCCACATCGGCCACAGAGAGGGTGACGTCCCCCGCGACCACGACCCCTTGGTTGAGGAGGCGGTCGAGCGTCTCGAGGAGCGTGACCTGCCGCTCCCGGTTGTATAGCGGCCGACCGTTATCCCTCATCTTCAAGCCGCGGGACAAAGTGGTAAGGGGGCCAGGGGCCTGACGTGACGAGTCTGAAGCCGTCTTCTCCATAACTCCGGTTCCATTGCTCTACCCCGGCGAGGAAGGCCTCCGCTCCCTCCCGCTTCACGAGGCAGGCCAGATTAAGGACGAGCGTCTCCGCTTGCATGGCCTCCGGAAGCAGGGGAGGGGGCGCGACCAGGTCTACTACGGTCTTCTCCATTGCCTCCAGAAAGTCCCGCGTGAGTCGTTCCTCTCGTTCCAGCGATTTCCCGGACGCCAGCTCCTCGATTTTTCTCCTGAGGAAATATTTCTGCCCAGACGGTTTGGTGCTCGCTTCCTTCGATAGGGCAAGGAGGGCTGGGTCACTGCGGAGCACGGAGGCGCGGAGGGCCTCCCGGTTGGCGAACGCCTTCACTCCCCACTCCTCCTTGTCTGTCAAGAACTCCAGCGCCTCGCGCATGCGCTGAGCACTCCCCCGGATGACCTCCCGTATCCTCTCGACGTCGAGGAAGATGGTGCCAAACTTCATCGGGAGGACCGGGCCCTTGGCCAGCGCCGCCTCCACGATCGACTCGTGCAGGCGCGCTTTCTCCTCCAGCCACCGGACATCGTCCAGGTTTCGGCGGAGAGCTTCTGCGCCGAACTCCGCCAGCGACACCGGGCTTGCCAGCGCCGCGATCCCGTTCTCGGCAATGAGGCTCAAGGGCGAGCCCCCGTCGATCCCGGTCACCGGCGGTAGGTCTTCGTGCGAGAGAAGGGCGTAGAGGTACCAGCCGACCTCAGAGGCCATCAGCGCTCCTCCGCCTCCCGCAGGGGGAGCCTGTCGATGAGAAATTCCACCTGGATCGCCTCGGGCAGGAGTCGATCCACCTCGTGCATCATTCCCAGGAAGAGGAGGCCCACCTCCCCGTCCTCGAGCGTCCCGGCGATCCGCCGGGCGATGAAGGCGTCGCGCTCCTTCAGGATCTCCGGGCTCTCTGCCGCGTACCTTCGCATGGCCTCCTCCCGCTCGGCATCGGTCTCGGCATCGGCGATCCGCTTGATATGGGCGTACTCCCGGGTCAGCAGCTCGGGCGACTCCGTCCCCATGAGTCGCGCCCCTCTCAGCACGAGCTCAATGACGATCTGGTAATTCTTGCTCCCCTGAGTCGCCACATCCTGCGCAATCTCAAGCTCCTTCCCTGAGACGGGAAGGCCGTCCTGATAGATCCTGACCCGCTGCCAGGGCAAGGTAAGGGCCAGGAGCTTCGCCCTGATGCCCTCCCAGGCCTCATCGATAACCTGGCGGCTCTGCTCCCATCGTTTGACCCCGAAGCGTCTCAGATACTCGCGCTTCAGGACCGCCGACTTGGACCCCATGTCCACCATCGTGTGGATGATGGGGACATAGATGAGCCGTCTCATCCCGCCAGCCGCAGGGCTCTTCCCTCAACCTCCTCGACGATGACCCTGATGAGCCGGTCCAGGTCGAAAGGCTTGCCGAGGAACTCGCTCACCCCCAGCGCCGTTGCTTCCCGGAGCCGCTGGGCCGTCCCGTACGCCGTGAGGACGACCACTTTTGAATTGCCACCCCGCGCTCGGATCCCCCTGAGAGTCTCGAGCCCGTCCATCTCAGGCATGGCCAGGTCGAGGACGATGAGGTCGGGAGGCTCCTTCTCCACGATGGCCAGGGCCTCACGGCCGCTCCTGGCCGCCGCGACCTCGAACCCTTCCAGCGCGAGACTTCGAAGAAGGAGCCGGCAGATGTCCTCCTCGTCATCCACCACCAGGATCCTCCCCCTCACCGCGCTCCTCCTTTCCCAGACGATTTCCTGGCCTCCACCAGATGGCCCATCTTCACGGCGTATCCCTGAAAGCCCGGATCGCT
>CAYFHV010000152.1:0-2894 GCA_964343105.1 uncultured Planctomycetia bacterium
TCTGCAGGAAGCCGGTCGTGAGGATGCGCTGCACGGCCTTGTCGTTGTGCCGGCACACGTCAGCTTGCTCCCGGGCCCGCTTGACGCTGACCTTCGGCCGCGGCTCATCCAGGCTGGCGTAGAGCTCACCCAGGCCGATCCCTAGCGCCCGGCACAGGCGCTGGTGGGACTCCAGCGTCCCCACCATGCGGCCGCGCTCCATCCGGCTCAACGTCGAGGCGGCGATCTTGGAGGCCTTCGCCAGCCTGACCAGCGTCAACCCTCGCTGCTTACGCAGCTCCCGGAGTCGTTCGCCCAACCCCTTCAGCATCCTCGCTCCTGTGGTTGCGCTACGATACCAAACCCCCCTGGCTCTGTCAATAACGTTACGGAAAATTAGATTTGCATATTATGCAATTCTCTGCTACGGTAGGCGGTGCTGTGGAAGGGCGAGGCCCGGGATGGAACCTGATAGGACCGCATCGGCCGCCGGCAAGCGGCGGCGGCTCAAGCACCACTGCGGGCACTTCCTGGCGGAGCTGCGCGATGGGATGCTCTACATCGCCTGCGGCCGCTGCAAGGAGCTCGTCTCGGTCCTCGTAGATCCCCCCATCACAGACCTGCGCGAGAGGCGCAGGAGGGTTTGCCCACGATCACCCCGAGGAGCGTAGGCTCGTAGGCCCGGGTTCGTCTGAGGGGCGAAGGAGCGGAGGCTCAAATCCGTTGGGATTTGGGCCTCCGTTTGTCTTTTCGTAGAAGGGCACCGCGCGGCGCACTAACCGGCTCGGATCCCAGCGCGGGATCCACCGGTGCGCCGCAAGCGGGTGCGATACTTCGATCTCCGAAAGATCGAGCAGGGCACGGAGCCCCTGAGCCCTTCCGAGCAGGAGGTTCAGGAGCGCCTGGCCTTCGAGCAGAAGGAGCAGATTCTCTCCAAGCTCGACCTCGAAACCGCCCTCCAAGCTCTGACCCCGAAGCAGAAAGCCGCCTTCCTGCTGTTTGCCGACGGGCACACCGAGCGGGAAATCGCCGAGCAGCTCGGCCTGTCCCGCGGCAACGTCCACGCCTACCTGGAAGCCGCCCGGAAGAAGCTCAAGAAAATTTTAGCCCCATAGGTGCAAACCCCCCGTAAGTGCCCAAGACCAGTGGAGGGGGTGCTCTCCCCGGCTGCTTGGGGGAAGAGCTCCAGGGCTCCGAGGCTGTTCACCCCGCCGCGGCGGGGTGACGGAGCCACCCCCTCCAACTCTTCACCGCGGATGGACGAGGAGTGGATGGAGTATCTGGAACGGCGGATCCTGGAGATTCTCCAGGACCACAAGGGCAAGCAGAAGGCGATCCGGGTGGACGACCTGCAGGTCATGGTCGGCGCCTCCACCCGCAAGATCCGCGCCGTCATCGCCACGCTGGTCACGGACGACCGCATCCCGATCGCCTCCACGGTCCATCCCCCGTATGGCTTCTACCTCATCACGAACGCAGAGGAGGCGAAGGAATGTCTCGCTCAGTATTGGTCCCGCGTCGAGGAAATGGCCAAGCGGGCCAAGGTCCTCGCCGACGTCGTGCGCGAGCAGTTCGGCGTCGAGACGCAACTGGAGCTGCGCTTTGAGCCGCCCGCCCCAGAGCCCCCAGCTTGAGCATGGCCACACCCGCATCGCCAACGCGATCCTGGAAGCGATGGCGCGGTATCCGTTCCGCCGCGGGGAGTGTCGCGTCGTGATGGCGATCCTGCGCCTCACCTACGGCTGGCGCACGAAGGCCGCGCCCATCAGCGCCCGGCAGCTCGCCAAGGCCACCGGCTTCAGCAGCCGCCACGCCAAGCGGCTGCTGCGCGCGCTCGTCGGCGCCGGCGTCCTGCTGCGGAGCAAGCAGGGCCGGCGCAACGTCCTGGGCCTGAACAAGCGGTTCTGGGAGTGGCAGGTTTGCACAACAAGCGCACATGGGGACACCGTCGGTCCCTCACAGGGGACACCCCCCGTCCCCTGTGAAAGGGACACCAGATGTCCCTCCTTTAAAGAAACAGAAAAGAAATTCGTAGTAAAGAAAGCGGCGGATCCTGTGCATAGCTTCCTCGAAGACGCCCTCCGCCGTCCCCTCACTTCCGCTGAGCGCCAAACCGTCAGTCAACTCCAGGCCATGAGTTCCACCGAGGCTAACGGCCTCCTGCAGCAAATGTGTAAAAGTCGCAATCCGGCGCTTTAGATATGGGAAAAACACACACAGATTTCAGGGGTTTTGTGTACCGGACGCTGGTCTACATCGGGGACGCCACCCCGTTCGGCCAGGCCTACTTCGCCAAGTATTTCGAGTGGCAGGGCCGGGCCCGGGAGGAGTTCTTCCGCGCCTTCCTGCCGACGGCGCGGGAGGTCATGGAAGCCTTCCGCATCGTCACCTGGGAGGCCTCGGTCCGCTACAAGCGCGAGCTGCTCCTGCACGAGTCGGTGGCCATCGAGATCCGCATCGAGGAAATCACGCGCACCAGCGTGGTCCTGCGCTTCACCTACCGCCACGCGGAGCGCGGCGACGTGGTCGCGGAGGGCCGCCAGCGGCTCGTCTTCACCGACCAGGCCGGCCGGATCGTGCCGCTGCCGGATGAGGTGCGCCTGCGCGCCCTCGCCTACCAGCAAGCCCAAGATGCCCTGGGTCCATGAGGGAGCTTGTCGCGGTGCTGCTGCTGTGCGCCCTGGCCGGCTCCGCGAGGGCCGCGGAGGACGACGACGGCTCCAAGGTCATGCGGATTTACAAGCCCGCCGGCCACGTCATCTACCGGGACGGCTCGCTCATCAACGTCGGGGATGAGGTCGCCATGCGCTGCGAGATCACGGAGCCGTTTTACAAGTACCTCGGCGATCTGCCGCCCGGGGGGAAGGTCAACGTGAGCTTCCTCAAGACGCGCTTCACCGCGCAGTACCTCACGC
>CAYFHV010000153.1:0-2890 GCA_964343105.1 uncultured Planctomycetia bacterium
CGGGTGGATGTGGATCGGATCGCCCGCCGGTTCGGCGGGGGCGGCCACATGGCGGCCAGCGGCTGCAGCGTCGAGGGGACGCTGACGCAGGCCCGGCGGAAAGTGCTGCGCGTTGTCCGAGAAGCCCTTCGCTCCCGCGCCTGACGGGCTGCTGCTCATCGACAAGCCGGCGGGCCTGACCTCGCACGATGTGGTGGATCGGATCCGGCGGCGGTTTCGGATCCGGCGGGTGGGGCACGGCGGAACCCTTGATCCGGCGGCGACCGGCCTGCTGATCCTGCTCTTGGGCAGCGCCACGCGGCACGCCAAGCTTCTGTTGAGCGCGGACAAGACGTATCTCTCCACGCTGCGCCTGGGCACCGTGACGGACACACAGGATGGAGAGGGAAAGGTCCTGGAGACGCGGCCGGTGGGGGCGATCCCCCCCAGCCGGATCGAGGAGGTCTGCGGCCGTTTCCGGGGGCCGATCGAGCAGCAGATCCCCGCCTATTCTGCCGTCCGGGTGAACGGCCGGCGTTTCTACGACCTGGCTCGGGCCGGGAAGGCAGTTCCCCGGCGCCTTCGCAAGGTCACGGTGCATGACCTGCAGGTGCTGGACGTGCGCCTGCCGGAGGTCGATCTGAAGATTACCTGCTCCAGCGGCACCTACATCCGCACGCTCTGCGCGGATCTGGGAGCGGCCCTGGGGTGCGGAGGAATCTTAAGCCGGCTCTCTCGCACGCGCGTTGGCCCCTTTGCGCTCGAGCAGGCGGTCCGACTGGACGACTGCGGGCCGGAGGACATCCATCCCGTCTCTCAGCTCTTCTCCCGCACGGGATGATCGTCCTTTCCCGGATCCCTTCCCGGGCGGTCCGGCGCGGAGGCACCGTGGCGGCGGTCGGAATCTTTGACGGCGTGCACCGCGGCCATCAGAGGATCCTCGCCCGCGCGGTGACGCGTGCCCGTGCCACCCGCACGACGCCGGCAGCGGTCACCTTCCATCCGCACCCGGTGAGCGTCCTGCGGCCGGGAACCGCGCTTCCTCTGTTGATCGGGCTTGAGGAGCGGCTTCGGCGCGTGGCCGCCACCGGGATCCGGCTTGCGCTCGTCGTTCGCTTCACGCGCCCCTTCTCCCGCTGGAGCCCGGAGGAATTTGTGCGGCGGGTGCTGGTGGAAGGCCTGCGGGCTCGGGAGGTGGTGGTGGGGCATGATTTCGGTTTCGGAGCGGGCCGGTCGGGCAGCACCGCGACCTTACGGGCGCTGGGCCGGCGCTACGGGTTCCGGACGCACGTGGTTCCGCCGGTCCGGTTGGGGAGAGTCCGGGTTTCCTCCGGCCGGATCCGCCGGCTGATCGCAGAGGGCCGGCTGGCTGCGGCGGAGCGCCTGCTGGGCCGGCCGGTGAGTGTCACGGGAAGGGTCGTGCGCGGGGCGGGTCGGGGAAGGGCGCTCGGTTTTCCGACGGCGAACCTTCAGGTCAGCTCCGGCATCCTTCCCCGCGGCGGGGTCTATGCGGTGCGGGCGAAGGTCGGTGCCAAGATCGGCGGCAGGTACCGGAAGGCGGGTAGCTGGCGCGGGGGCATGGCCAACATCGGCTTCCGGCCCACCTTTAAGAAGGGGACGCTTCATAAAGGGACACATCATCAAGCTGGGTTGAAGGATGAAGTGTCCCCAAATGAAGCGTCCCCGCTTTTCCCGCTTTTAGAGGTTCACCTGTTCGGCATGCGGCGGCCTCTCTACGGCTGGAGGCTGGAGGTGGAGTTCCGCCGCCGGCTCCGGCGGGAGCGCCGGTTCCCCTCCCCGCAGGCGCTGGCGGCGCAGCTGGCCCGCGACGCAGGGCGGGCCCGGCGTGCGCTCCGGGGGTTTGTTAGTAGATCCATTTCGTAGATAAAAAATGTGGTTTTCCCCTTGACACCGGAACAATGTCCAGCCATACTTGGTGAATGGTAAGAGAAGGGGAGGACGAGTGAAAAGGGTGTGTCGTCTAGCCAGGTGTTGGGGCGTCTTTTTTTTGGCTATTTCCCTGACCCTTTGGGAAACTCCGGGGGCCGGTGAGCTCGCACCACCGGAGTCTTCATCCGATCAGCCGCAAGTGGAAGGGCCCGCTTTTCAGAAGGTGGAACTGCGCGAGGAGCCCGGGGGCCCGCCCCGGGTCGTTCGCAAGGTTTCCGGCGGCGATCCGAGGCCGGAGCCCTCCGAATCGGTTCCCGGCCGGCTGATCGTGAAGTTCAAGCCCCTGGAGGACCCCGCGCAGATCGCCGAGGCGAAGGCCCGCCTGGAGACCCTCAGCGCCCGGTTCGGCGTGACTGGGACGACCCCGCTCTTCAAGCCCTTCATCCCTGCCTGGGAGAGGCAGCGCCGGGCCAGCGGCCCCACCACGCAGAAGCGCACCGGCTGGTACTGGTACCTGGAGGAGAAGGAGTGGATGCCCGAGGGGAAGGGTGAACCGGCCCGCGGTCCCGTGGACTCATCCGCCGAGAGGGTCCTTCAGGACCGCAAGTCCGCCCGGGTTGCGCTGGAAGAGCTTCATCTTCAAGACATCCAGCTGGTCACCCTCCCGCAGGAGGCGGATCTGGAGGCCGCGGCCGAGGCCTTTTCCAAGGACCCCGCGGTGGAGTACGCCCATCCGGACCCCATCGTCCGGCCGTTGGCGCTTCCCAACGATACCTACGTCGACGGGAATCAGGACGGGCAGTGGGACACAGGCGCCTGGGGACAGCCCTTTGCCGACCTCTGGGGGCTTGAAAAGATCACGGCGGACGCCGCCTGGGTTCCGACGCAAGGGGAGGGGGTGGTGGTCGCAGTCTCCGACACGGGGATCGATTACGACCACCCGGATCTGGCCGCCAACGTCTGGACGAATCCCGGCGAGACCGGCCTGGATGCGTCGGGACAGGACAAACGGTCCAACGGG
>CAYFHV010000154.1:0-2874 GCA_964343105.1 uncultured Planctomycetia bacterium
GATCTCCTGCCGGATCTCGGCCAGATCGCTGGCCCCCTGCGGGAACTGCCGCTTCAGATCGGCCGCGACGCCGGCCCAGGCGCCCGGCTCTCCGCCCTGCAGGTAGCGGGCGTAATTTCGCCGCAGCCGCCAGCCGAAGAGCCCCACGAGCTTCTCCAGCTCCTCCTCCCCCACCCAGTGCGGCGGCCGGAAGCCCGGACCTTTCTCAATGTCCTCGGGCTGGTGGCTGGCGGCGCCCGGTTGCTCGCCGTAATGGGCCAGCTCATGCAGGATGATATCCAGTCGTTCTCGGAAAAAAGCGAACGTCTCCTCCGGGTTCTGACTGTCGAGGATCCGCTGAAGCCGCTCCAGCGCCGGAAAGGCGTGCTGAAGGTTGAACTGGATGCGCTGGTTTTCCAGGTCAAAATCGGCCACCCGGGACTCCTCCTTGTAGTAGAGGTGGATCTGCACCGGCCGCTCCGGCTCCACGACGTCGAGCATCCTCTGGTAGAGCGCCCGGAGCAGCCCCAACGACGGCGAGTGTTGGATCTCCTCCTCGGTGAGGTCCACCCGCGGCCTCTCCCGCTCGGCCGCCTGCTGCCGGATATCGGCCATCGCCGCTCGGAGATCCCGCGTGAGGGCCGGCGCCGTCCCCTCCTCTAGCGCCCTGACCCACGCCGGCGCCGCCCTCTCCTCAAGCGCCTCCTCCATCTTGGCCCGGCGCAGCTCCCACAAACTCCTGCGGTCGCCCCCCATCTCCACCTCGACCAGCGCGGCCAGGTCTGCCGCACGGCGGATCTTCCGCTCCTTCACCGGGTCGGGATCCTCCTGCCGGTACAGGTACCGCTCCAGGTCCACCTCCGCCTGCCGCCCCTCGTTGATCCGGCGGGCGTCCTGGATCACCTCCGGCTCCACCCGATCCTCCGGCTCCGTCTCCGGCGTCACGTTGATGTCGTGAAAGAAATCCTCCGGCAGCCCGGGCGGCAGCAGCCCGCGCTGAAGGTACATCGCTACGGAAACCTTGAGGGCCGTCGCAAACGCGGCCTGATCGATCTCCGGCCGGTACAGCTCCTCCACCGCCACCCCGATCCGGGTGCGCGTGACCGGAATCCCAGGCCACCGGCCGGGGACCTCGCGCGACAGGTCCAGGTTCAAGCCGGCGCGCACCAGGTGCAGCCGGAACTTGGGCGGGAGAGAGGAAAGCCACCCCTCCAGCGAGCCCACGAACAGGTCATCCTGCGTCAGCCGCCGGTGGTACGAGCTGGGGGAGAGCGACATCCGGACCGGGCCGAAACCGGTGGGCGCCTCGGCTGAAACGTCCAGCTCCTCGTTCACCCGCCGGCCGTTGTACAGGATCTCCACGTCCTGCACCGCCCCCACGTAGCGGATCAGGTCCTGCCCCGTGAGCAGCGCCTCCAGGTACGGCGGCTCCTCGCCGTAATCCTTCACCCACTCCACCACGGTGCCCTGGAACGGGTCGCCGGTTTCGACAAACTCCTCAACGACCGGCAGGCCGTCCGCCCCCTTCGACAGCAGAACAAAGAACGTCCTCTTCCCGTCGCCGGTCTTCACCCGCACCCGGTCGAAATCCACGAACAGGGTGTAGAACCCCTGGCCGAACAGCCCGCCCATCGCCCTGCCGATCTTGGTGGTCTCATCCAGCACGAGCAGCGGCCCCACGACCTCGGCCAGGCCCATCCCCCCTTCGTCGGAAACCCGGCGCACCCACTCCCGCGTGCCGCGGCGCAGGAAACTCTCCACCCGGATCGGCGGGATCGGCTGCCCGGCGAAACGCTCCCGCACCTTGTCGCGGGAGTTCTGGACCATCTCCCGCACGGCGACGTGGTCCGACTGATCCTGCCCCCAGATCGCCGAGCTCATCTCCTTCCGCTTGGGGCCCAGGTCCCAGCCCGCGAAGGGCGCCATCGCCTGCTCCAGCTCCGGCAGGGCCGCCGGGAGATTCCCTTTCAGGTGGGGATAGGCGACGTTCCACTGGGCCAGCGGGATCGGCCGGGAAAACTGAGCCGCGGCGGGCCCGCCCGGCGCCAGCGCCGGTTCCTCCCGCTCCTCCAGCAGCTCCTCCACCTCCCCGCGCAGGAAACGGGCGAAGAGCAGCAATGACGGGTCAACTCCCGGCTGCTCCGCGATCGGCTCCGCCTGCGCCAGCAGCCCCGCCCCGCCGGCCTGCATCCGGTCAAAGAAGTGGGCCAGCCCCTCCTGCCGCTTCTCCAGCGCCTCGTACAGCAGGGCCCACCGCCGCAGGAACCCTTCCACACCTCCGCTCCGCTCCAGGCAGGGCGCGGCCATCTCCACCACCTCGAAGTACCGGGCGACATCCTCCATCCTCCGGTTCCGGGAAAAGCGCTCCACGCCCTCCACCGCTCCCGGCGTCAGCCGCCCCAGGAGCCGTTCCGGAAAAAAGGGTAGGACCCGCAGGGCCGGCTCCAGCGGCAGCCCCAGCAGAGGCAGATAGAAAACCCTCCTCGCCAGCCGGCCCGCCCGGTCCGGATGCCCACGGAAGTAGCGGGAGTTCCGCTCCATGAACGCGCGGATCGCGCCGCCCGACTGCGCCAGATCCAGATTCCCCAGGGACGGCCCCTCCCTCCCGGGCGGCGCCGGAGGCCGAAGCGCCAGCAGGGCCCAGTCCCCCTGCGCATCCTTCGCCGTCAGGTAAAGAGCCCCCGCGTGAGAGGTGAGAAACCCAGGAGCAAAGTAGCCCGGCAGCGACACCACTTCCTCTACCTTGCCCCCCGCCAGGCGAAGAAGAACCCACCGCTCCTGCGCGGCATCCAACGCCGTCAGGTAAAGAGCACCCGCGTGAGAGGTGAGATACTCAGGATCAGAGTAGCCCGGCAGCGACACCTCCTCATCTACCTTGCCCCCCGCCAGGCGAAG
>CAYFHV010000155.1:0-2792 GCA_964343105.1 uncultured Planctomycetia bacterium
ACGGCGACGGCGGGACTGAGGGTGGCCCTCATCCACAACCTCAAGCCCCCGGCCAGGGATCCCCGCCTGCCTGCGGATTACTATTCCGAGTGCGACAGCCCCAAGACGATTGCGGCGATCACCGGGGCGCTCCGGAAGGCGGGCCACGAGGTTCTGCCGGTTGAGGCAGATGAAAAGCTGCCGGCATGGCTGTCGCGTCACGCCGTGGATGTGGCCTTCAACATCGCCGAGGGCTTCCGCGGAGAGTGCCGCGAGGCCCGCGTGCCGGCCCTCCTGGAGCTTCTGGGCATTCCGTACACCGGATCGGGCGTGCTCGCCCTGGCCCTGGCATTGGACAAGGCCAAGTCGAAGCAGCTCTTCCGCTGCGCCGGAATTCCGACGCCGAATTTCCAGCTCTTTGGGCATCCGGACAATCCGCTGGACGGACGCCTCAAGTATCCGCTCATCGTCAAGCCGAATTGCGAGGGCTCCGCCAAGGGAGTCTCCGTGTCGAGCGTTGTGCAGAACGAGGCCCAGCTTCGCATCCAGGTCCGCCAGATCTTCGAGCGGTACCAGCAGGAGGCGCTGGTCGAGGAGTACGTGGAGGGCACGGAGCTGACCGTGGGGATCCTGGGTGAGGACGGGATCCTGCCGGTGCTGGAGATCGATTTCAGCGAATGCGGCCACTCCGGCGAATACTTCTACTCCTGGCGGATGAAGGAGTTTCAGGGGGACAAGGGCCTGCATCTGGTCCCGCGCTTCTGGTGTCCGGCCCGTCTCGCCCCGGAGGTGACCCAGGCCGTTCAGTCGGTCGCGTGGAAGGCGGCCAAGGCGCTGGGCACGCGGGACGTGGTGCGCGTGGACATCCGCTTGAGCTCGGATGGGATCCCCTATGTGCTCGAGGTCAATCCGCTGCCCGGAATGGATCCGCAGGAGTCGAACCTGCCGTTCATGGTCCGGGCGGCCGGGATACGGTATGAGGCGTTCGTGAACCAACTGGTCCGGCAGGCGCTGGAGCGCCGCCGAAATACTTTTCCAGCAGGGTCGGCCCGGGCCGTTCCGAGGAAGGCCGGGGCCGCATCATTCGTTCCCTTATCGCAAACCCAGGCCCCACGATCCCCCGATCCCGCAGGGGCGGCAGCCCCCGACTCGCGGGAGAAAGGGGCGGGGGCACCGGAGGTCCCTGCCATCGTCGTGAGGAATCCCTCTCGGCCGCGGGGCAGGATCCGGAACCACGACGCGAAGGAGGAAAACCTTGGACGATAGTTTTCGGCGCATCCCGCTGTGGAAGGATGTTTCGCCTGAAGACTGGGAGGATTGGCATTGGCAGCTGCGCAACCGTATCACCCACGTGGACCCGCTGCGGCAGGTGCTCCGGTTGACCCCGGAGGAAGAGGAGGCCTGCTCGCGGAAGGAGGGCCGGCTGGTGATGGCGATCCCTCCCTACTGGGTGTCCCTGATGGATCCCGAGGATCCGATGTGCCCGATCCGGCGCCAGGCGGTCCCCGTGACGGAGGAGTTCCAGGTGGGTCCCCACGACATGCGGGATCCCTGCGGCGAGGACTCGGACATGCCCGTCCCCGGGCTGGTCCACCGCTATCCGGACCGCGTCCTCTTTCTGGTGACGGAGCAGTGCGCGATGTACTGCCGGCACTGCACGCGCCGCCGGCTGGTGGGAGAGAACCACGGCCTCATGAACAGCTATGAGGCGACGTTCGATTACCTGCGCAGGCACACGGAGGTGCGGGACGTTCTGATCTCGGGCGGGGATCCGCTCATGATGACGGACGTCCGGCTGGGGCAGGTCCTGGCCCGGCTGAAGGAGATCCCCCACCTGGAGTTCATCCGGATCGGATCCCGTACCCCGGTCACCATGCCCCAGCGGGTGACCCCGGAGTTCTGCGAGGTGCTCAAGCGCTACAAGCCGATCTGGATGTCTCTGCACTTCTGCCACCCGAAGGAGGTGACCCCCCGGCTCAAGCAGGCGATGGACCTGCTGGCCGACAGCGGGGTACCCCTGGGATCCCAGACGGTGCTGCTGAGGGGGGTGAACGACGACCCCGAGGTCATGAAGAAGCTCATGCACGAGCTTCTCAAGGTCCGGGTTCGCCCCTACTACATCTACCAGTGCGACATGGCCCAGGGGATCACGCACTTCCGGACCTCGGTGGAGACAGGGATCCGGATCATGGAGGCGCTGCGCGGGCACACCACCGGCTACGCGGTTCCCGCGTACGTGATCGACGGCCCGGGCGGCGGAGGGAAGATCCCGGTGGGCCCCAGCTACGTGCTCTCGCACAAGGACGGGGTGGTGACCCTGCGCAACTACGAGGGGAAGATCTACACCTACTACGAGCCCGGCGCCCCGGTGCCCGAGGAGATCGCCGCCGGCGTCCAGAGCGGCGGCAACGGTTTCGGTCCCATGCCGGATTTTGTGCCGTAGGCGTCTCAACCGGAGTTCCACAGGGGGTCTGACCCGGCGGGGTCAGACCCCCGTTTACTTTCGGGAGGTTTCACTCTTAGGATGGGATTCAGCTGCGGGATCGTGGGGTTGCCCAACGTCGGCAAGTCCACCCTGTTCAATGCCCTGACCCGGGCGGGTGTGCCGTCGTCCAATTATCCCTTCTGCACGATCGAGCCGCATGTGGGGATGGTCCCGGTTCCGGATCCCCGTCTGGAGACCGTGGCGCGGCTCGCCCCGGCCGAGCGCGTGGTTCCCACCACGATGCGGTTCATCGACTTGGCGGGCCTGGTTCGCGGGTCCAGCCATGGCGAGGGGCTGGGCAATCAGTTCCTCGCCCAGATCGCGGAGG
>CAYFHV010000156.1:0-2768 GCA_964343105.1 uncultured Planctomycetia bacterium
GCTAGCCGCAGCCACGCGCTTGCATGGGGTGCAACAGATAGAATGAAATTAACAGTCCAAGAACAAAAGGCCGTGGAACGTTTCGCTACCACGCTTCGGGAGCGCTGGGGAAGCGAGATTGTTGAGATCCACCTGTTTGGCTCCAAGGCGAGAGGCGACGCCGGGCCTGAGTCGGACATCGACCTTCTGGTGGTCACGAAACGAGACGACTGGAAGCTCAAGGATCAGATTGGTTGGATTGCGACCGAAATCCTTTTGGCGGAGGGAATCTACCTGTCCATCAAGGTATTGGGAGAAGCCACCTATGAGCGGCTCGTTTCGCTTGAGGCGCCGTTTGTCAGGAACGTCCTGCGGGAAGGAGTCGCTGTATGAACGAAGGGATGAAGGAGTACATCAGGGCCTCATCAGTCAGTTTGCGTTGCACTTGGTGAAGACGGGCGAAGTGGAGGAGGAATACGGAGATATCCTCCGGCAGATCAAGGAAGATCGAGAGACGGGAGATTACGAGCCGCTGGTGACGTTTGGCTCGGAGGAAGCGACTCAGTTGGTAGGCAGTGCAGGGCGGTTTCTCGCGAGGATACGAGACTGGATCGGAAAGAAAGCACCATGACTATTTCGGCCTGGGCACCGACATCCTCTGGGATCTTGTTGCCAATAAAGTTCCAGACCTGAACCGCAAGCTCGATGCAATTCTTGGGGGGATCTAAATTGGGAGGGTTGATCTGATGAAAAGGTGGGGTACGATCTTCTTGCTGATAGGCATAGGGATCTTCCTTCTTTTTGGAGGAGCTGGAGCGGTTGCTTTCCTGCTGTCTCCAGAGGTTCCGTTGGCTGTTAAGGTCGCTGTCTTTTCCGTAGGGTTTGGGATTCTATTGCTGACGATAGATGCCGCGCGAGAAACGTGGGGTAAGAAAGACAAGTACGGAGGGGTTGAGCGATGATCATTGCGACGTCGGATTCTATTGAGGGCAAGAGGATCAAGAAGGTGATTGGCTTGGTGAAGGGGAATACGGTACGAGCCAGGTTTTTTGTGAAAGACATTATAGCTGCCATCAGGAATATCACTGGAGGAGAAGTAATCGAGTATACCCAATTGCTGGCTCAGTCGAGAGAGCAAGCCGTCGATCGGATGATCGAAGATGCCGAGAAAAAAGGTGCCAACGCGATTGTGGGTTGTAGATTCACTACCGCTTCTATCATGTCGGCAGCCGCAGAGATCCTTGCTTATGGAACCGCGGTTGAGATTGAGTAAATCCGGCAGTGCAGATTTGGTTCAGTTTTTGGCCGGGGGGTCCTACCTAGGTGACAATAAGGTGACAATTTTCCTTCGCTTCAATTTGCTTCAAGGGACGCCATGCTGACCGAAGCTGTCGCGTTTATCGTCGGAGGATGGATTTTCGTAAGTCGTTTTCACACACGGGGCGTAGCGTAGCTTGGTAGCGCGCTTGCATGGGGTGCAAGAGGTCGGCAGTTCAAATCTGCCCGCCCCGATTCTTTTGAAGGCTGGGCGGCGTGTATAGATACAGCCGATTGACTCCGAGCGGCGGAAAGAAATCGGCTGCAATCTGCCCGCCCCGATACTTTTGAGGGGAGATGGATAAGGTAAACGTTGGATTGGTGGGGATGGGGACCGTGGGCAGCGGGGTGGGGAAGATGCTGCTCACCCGGCGGCAGTTCCTTGCCCGGCGGGCGGGGATCCCTCTGTCCCTGCGGCGCGTCTGCGTCCGGCACCCGCGCAGGGGCCGGGCCTTCCGCGTGGAGGAGCGGCTGCTCACCGGGAACTGGAAGCGGCTCTTGGAGGATCCGGAGCTGCAGGTGGTGGTGGAGCTGGTGGGCGGGATCCATCCGGCCAAGGAGATCATCCTGGGCGCGATCCAGGCCGGGAAGTCGGTGGTGACGGCGAACAAAGCGCTGCTAGCGCATCACGGAGAGGAGCTATTCCGGGCGGCGGCGCGGAAGGGGGTGGACCTCTACTTCGAGGCCAGCGTTGCGGCCGGGATCCCGATCATCAAGAGTTTGCGGGAGGGGTTGATCGGCAACGACGTGGAGATCCTCTATGGGATCCTGAACGGGACGACGAATTTCATCCTCACCGAGATGGCGCGGGGGGACGGACGATCGTTCCAGTCGGCCCTGAAGGAGGCGCAGGAGCGGGGCTACGCGGAGCGGAACCCCTCCCTGGACCTGAAAGGGGTCGACACGGCCCACAAGCTGGCGATCCTGGTCCTGCTGGCCTTTGGCAAGACGGTCCGGCCCGGGCAGATCTACGTGGAGGGGATCCAGGAGATCACCGCCAACGACGTCCGCTATGCCCATGAGTTCGGATATACGATCAAGCTTCTGGGGATCGCCAAGCGGGACGGGGATGAGCTGGAGGTGCGCGTTCACCCCACGCTGCTTCCCAACAACCATCTGCTCTCGAGTGTGAGCGGGGTGCACAACGCGGTCTTCGTGAAGGGGGATCTCACCGGCGAGCTGGTGCTGTACGGCCAGGGGGCCGGCCGGCTGCCGACGACCAGCGCCGTGATCGCGGACCTGGTGGATGTGGCGCGCAATCTCAAGTACCAGTCGCCGCAGCGCGTGCCGCCGCCTCTGCCGGTCCGGCGGATCCGGCGGATCCGACGGATGGGGGAGATCGAGGGGAGGTATTACTTCCGCTTCTCCTGCATCGATCGGCCGGGAGTGCTGTCGAGGATCTCGCGGGTCCTCGGGGCGCACCGGATCTCGATCGCCAGCGTCCTGCAGAAGGACCGCCGGCGGGAGCACAT
>CAYFHV010000157.1:0-2750 GCA_964343105.1 uncultured Planctomycetia bacterium
GCACGAAGACATCCTTCCCGTTCTCGGGGGTGATGAATCCGTACCCCTTCTGATCGCTGAACCACTTCACTGTTCCTTTTGCCATTCGAACGTGCTCTGCCTTTCTGTTTTTCTGATGTGACACAAACGTTTGCGCTCCCATCGAGCGCTTGCGCCATTCTAGAGGGACGGCGCGTTGCAATCAAGAAAAATCTTCCCCGTATTTGGCGTGCCAGGGGCTGGCGTGCCTGTCCAGGAGATCATTGAGCGCCTGGATGTTCTTGACCCCGCGGTCCCTGAGCCACGCCTCGAACGCCGCCGCCCCGGATTTGGCGTAGACCGGGATGCCCTCCTTCCAGGTGGCCCGGCCGCAGAGGACCCCTGCGAAAGAGACCCCTGCCTCGCCGGCGAGCTCCAGCGATTCCCGGAACTGATCGTCGCTCACCCCCGCGCTCAGGTAGATAAAGGGAAGCCGCGCCGCCGAGGCCGCCTGCCGGTACGCCTCCAGCGCCTGCGGGTGGCCCTGCGCCACCCCCTGGTTCTTGAACACCCTCGTCCCTTCGACGAACTGCGTGTTCACCGGGATCTCCACCTTCAGCACATCCACCCCGTACTCCGGTCTGGAAAACTCCCGCATGCTCTCCGTGACGATGCGGGGCTTCTCCTTGGCGAACTCCAGCCCCTTTCCGTCCCCGCCCTTCGGATCGTACCCGACAAACTCCAGGAAGAAGGGGATGTCGTAGTGCGCGCATTCGGCGCCGATCCGGGTCACGAAGGCCTTCTTGACCTCGTTGACCTGCGGCTTCTCATCGGGACTGTAGTACAG
The DNA here is from genome assembly GCA_964343105.1 of uncultured Planctomycetia bacterium. GTDB lineage: Bacteria > Omnitrophota > Gorgyraeia > 1-14-0-20-64-10 > 1-14-0-20-64-10 > CAYFHV01. The sequence continues at coordinate 806 of CAYFHV010000157.1, forward strand.
GAGGAGTTTCACGCAGTCCCCGCCGGCCTCGATCGTCTTCTTCACCGTCCAGTACGGGATGAGACTGGGAACCCTTCCCTCCATGGTCTGATCGTAGCCGGTCTGCTCGTAGGCGAGCAGCAGGCCGCTTCCCTTCCGGCGCGCCCGCGCCGCCTCCAGCCCGTACTCCGGATCCAGGAGGATGGCGCTGGCATGCTCGGTGAGCACGCGGCTCACCAGCGTCTTGAACTCCGCCATCTCCCGGTCGGTGATCTCCTCGGGCGGGACGCCCCGCTCCTTGGCCAGCGACTTGCGCAGGGATCCCCGCTGGTCCATGGCCGCCGCCCGGATCACCCCGCGCGGATCGGCTACGGCCCGGATTCCTTTCAGTTTGCCTGGAGAGATCTTCACCGCCGTTTTCATGGGGACAAGGCGCGCGCCCTACTTCCGGACGGAGACGCCGACGAGAAAGTTGTGAGTGTCCATCCCCGAGTTGTCCTCGTGGAGCCCGGCGTTCGAGAGATGGATGTGCCGGTACTCGACGATGAGGGATCTGTCCTTTCCAAGATCAAGGTAGGTTCCGATCCCGCCCTGCAGGTTGAAGTTAAGATCCTTGCGCGTCTCCCGGCGGTCCACGTTGGCGTAGAGGACCCCCGCGCCGGCAAAAACGTACGGCTTCCAGCGGCACGGCGTCGCCCACTCCCACTGGAACTGGATCGGCGTCACCCCGAACAGCGGCCGGTGCCACGGGTGGATGAAGGCGGCGAAATTGCCCTCCACCTGCCAGTTGAACTTCCCCCGGGCCCAGCGGGGCCCGATCTCCTTGGTGAGGGGAATGATCACCGAGGGCAGGAATGGGATGAGCTGGAAGTTGTTCGGCCGCGACTCGTTCGTGTACTGATAGGCGTAACCGGTCCGGAAATCCCAGCGGGCCGGGCGCAGTCCCTGCGGAAGGGCGGCGCAGACGGCACCCGTGGGGATAAGAGAGATAAGAACAGCCCACAGCGTGATCTTCCTGGACATCGGGCTCCGTTTCGAACGCCTATTGTAACGTGCGCCATCCCGCCGATCAATGCCCCCTCGGAAATCTGCTAGAATACCGCCCATGAAGGCGACGCAGCGGATGCCCGCGATGCGCCTGTTCGGCAAACGGCCCGTGGTGGAACGCCTGCGGCTCTGCCCCCAGTCGATCCGCACGATCATTTTCGAGAAAGGCGCCGAATCCGCCGAGATCGTGGAGGCGGCCCGGGCCGCCCGCCGGCCAGTCGCGTTCAAATCCAGGGAGGAGTTTCAGCGCCTCGCCGGGGCAGTCCACGCTCAGGGGGTGCTCGCCGAGACGGAACCGTTCCGGTATGCGGAGCTGGAAGGCATCCTCCGGCAGCCGGACCGCCCCACCCTGTTCCTCCTCGACCGGGTGACCGACCCGCAGAACCTCGGCGCCATCCTGCGCACGCTGGCCTGCCTGGGGGGATTCGCCGTGGTCCTGCCCCGGCACGACTCGGTGGAGGTGACCGAGTCGGTCCTGCGCGTCGCCTGCGGCGGGGAGAATTACGTTCCGGTGGCGCAGGTGACCAATCTCGCGCAGGCGTGCGAACGGGCCAAGAAGGCCGGCTACTGGATTGCCGGCGCGGCGACCGCCGGCGGGGTCCCCTTGCATGAGGCGGACTGGCCTTCCCCGCTGGGGGTTGTGCTCGGCTCCGAGGGAGCTGGCATCCGGCGCGGGCTGGAGAAGCACCTGGAGCTCAAGCTCACCCTTCCGATGCCGGGGGCTGCCCTTTCCTTTAATGTGGCGACCGCCGCCGGCCTTATCGCCTACGAGATCACCCGCCGCCGGCTCCTCGCCTCCCACAATGGCTAACGCCGCGGTACGACGTACCAAACGGCCCTCCGGTACGACGTACCGAAGGGGGGATCGGTACCTGGCACCGGTTTTGGACCTGCTCGGCGAGGCCGGGGCGCTGAAGCT
>CAYFHV010000158.1:0-879 GCA_964343105.1 uncultured Planctomycetia bacterium
GTTCACATCGACGATCCGGTTTGGCACCTCGATGTCGGCTCATCGCATCCTGGGGGTGGAGAAGCTCCCAAGGGTCCGGCTGTTCGCCGGTTAAAGCGGTACGCGAGCTGGGTTTAGAACGTCGTGAGACAGTGACCGTAAGGTGAGCTGTCGTTAAACTCGGCCATATGCTGGGAACTCTGGTAGAATCTCACTGTACCATTCAGAGGGGGTAAGAATCAGTGAGTGCAGACGATCAGCAGGAAAGGCCAGACTCGGGGCTCTGTAACTACGTTGCGGGTTTTGTCGACGGGGAAGGAAGTTTCCATGTAGCGGTTCAGCGGAGTCACTTTACGAAGACAGGGGTTCAGGTGATTCCGGAATTCCACGTCTCTCAGAATCGCGAACGGGCTTCCGTCCTAAGGCTCGTCCAAAAGGTAATTGGATGCGGCTATATCAAGATGAACCATCCGGGCAACGCCCGGGACCAGACGATGGTTCTGGTGGTTCGGAATCGACAAGACCTGGCAGAGCGGGTGGTGCCATTCTTCGAGCAATTTCCGTTGCAGTCCTCAAAGCAGCGGGAGTTTCAAGTGTTCGCTGAAGTTGTGGAAGCGATGCAACGAGGCGAGCACTTGGCGAAGGAAGGCATAACCCAGATCTTGCGGCGGGCGTTTGCGATGAATGGTGCGCGGTATCGCAAAGCGCGCTTGCAGGATTTCCTGGAAGTTCTGGACTCCTCAGAGACTGTATGCCGAGCCTCTTCGAGAAGATCGAGGAGAAAGATACAGTCCGGCCTGCATGGCGACATGCAGAGGCCAGCAGAAATGATTGGCCCTTCCGCCTGAGGCGGAAAGTAACAATGCGTCGGTCTCTATCTCTCGCGGGCGTGAGGAATCT
>CAYFHV010000158.1:889-2749 GCA_964343105.1 uncultured Planctomycetia bacterium
CTCTGGTGTCCCAGTTGTGCCGCCAGGCGCAAAGGCTGGGTAGCCATGTCCGGTCGGGATAAGCGCTGAATGCATCTAAGCGCCAAGCCCACCCGAAGATGAGGATTCCCGGGCCGCAAGGCCCCTGAAGGCCCCTGGAAGACTACCAGGTTGATAGGCTGGAGGTGTAAGGGGGGTAACCCCTTGAGCTGAACCAGTCCTAATCGGCCGTGCGGCTTGGCCACCTTAATCTCCTCGGGCGGTGTGACTTCCTCCACGTTTCTCGTGCAGCAACGCTGCACAGTTGGAGGAAAGTCCCGCGCAAGCGGGACGCCCACTCAGTTGTCTGCTCTTTGAATTGCAACAGCACTTTCCGGGTGCCCATACCGCGGGGGCCACACCCGTTCCCATTCCGAATACGGTCGTTAAGCCCCGCAGGGCCGATGGTACTTGGCTGGCAACGGCCTGGGAGAGTAGGTCGGTGCCCGGTTTAAATTCAAACGCCCTCTGGAGAGATCCAGAGGGCGTTTTCATCCCGGGCCCAGATGCAGGGAGGAGCTAGCCTAGCGGGCGAAGGTAGGACGGCCCCGCCGAGTGCTGACGGCCACCCGTACGGTCTTTGGGCCTTGGGGTTTGTACCGTCGGTCCGTTGAGGGAGGCGTCTCTTGGGCGCGCCTGTTTATTCGCGCCCTCCTGCCCGCCCTGTCCACCCGAAGCCGCAGGGGGGCGGGGTCACCTCAGCTCTACCACTTCTTCCCTCCCCCTGTTATACTGAGCGACTGCCATGTCCGGGCATTCCAAGTGGTCCAGCATCAAGCACAGGAAGGGGGCTGCTGACGCCAAGCGCGGCCAGCTCTTCACCAAGCTCATCAAGGAGCTCACCGCCGCCGCCCGTGCCGGCGGCGGCGATCCGGAGGCCAATCCCCGCCTGCGCCTGGCCATCGCCAAGGCCAGGGAGGGCAACATGCCCAAGGAGAACGTCGAGCGGGCGATCAAGCGGGGCACAGGAGAGCTGCCGGGAGTCTCCTACGAGGAGGTCATCTACGAGGGCTACACCCCGGGAGGGGTGGCGGTGCTGATCGAGGCCCTGACCGACAACAAGAATCGGACGACCGCGGAGATCCGTAACCTCTTCTCCAGGAATGGGGGCAACATGGGCGGCGCCGGCTCCACGGCCTGGATCTTCCAGAAGAAGGGATACCTCCTCGTGGACAAGAGCCGCACCTCGGAGGAGAAGCTGATGGACCTGGTCCTCTCGGCCGGTGCGGAGGATCTCAAGTCGGAGGGGAACTCCTTTGAGATCACCACGACCCCCAAGGATCTGGATGCCGTCAAGGCGGCCCTTTCACAGGCGGGGATCGAGTGCCAGTCCGCGGAGCTGACGATGGTGCCCAGCTCCACGGTGCCGGTCCGGGACGAGGAGGCGGCACGGAAGATCCTGGGCTTCCTCGAGGCGCTCGAGGGGCACGACGACGTTAACCACGCCTACGCCAACTTCGACATCCCCGACCAGATCCTCGCCGAAGCCGCGAAGTAGCTACCCAGCCAGCCGTTAGAGGGGATTAAAATCTGCCAGAGCTCCTTGACACCCTGCGCGCTGGCAGGGTATACATGAGTTGAACCCTCGATAAAGGCAAACCCGCCGGAAGGCGGGGACGTCCCGCGTAGGCGGGACTTTCCTGGATAGAAACTTCAGGGAAGCAAAGCCGCGGATCGCAAGAAAGCGACCGCCGGGCTGCCGAGGCCACAATCAAAAGGAGGATGACGTCAGGCCTTGGTTGCCCGGCGGTTTTTCTTTGTCCCAATTCCGAACGGTTCATAAAAGACGGGGTTGTCCAGTTTTTAGTTGATTTCGATCTGAGCAGTCCCGTTGGTTTCATC
>CAYFHV010000159.1:0-2694 GCA_964343105.1 uncultured Planctomycetia bacterium
ATTCTGGGGGCCTGGCGCTCCGCCTCCTCGAAGAGCTTCCTGAGCTTTGCCTCCGACTCGCCGTAGAATTTGTGGATCACCTCCGGCCCGCTCACGGCGAAGAAGCGGGCGTCAGTCTCGTTGGCCACGGCCCTCGCGATGAGCGTCTTGCCGCAGCCGGGTGGGCCATGGAGGAGAACCCCCTTGGGGGCGCCGATCCCCAGGCGCTCGAAGATCTCGGGATATTTCAGGGGGAGCTCGATCATCTCCCGGACCCGCTGGATCTCCCGGTGGAGCCCCCCGATGTCTTCGTAGGCGACCTTGGAGGCTTCCACGGGGCCTTCAGCCTGGCGGACGCGGAGTAGGGTGGTGGGCTGGACGATGACGGGCCCACCCGGCGCGGTCTCAAGGACGGTGAACTCCTGGGCCATGGTACCGAAGAGCGTGGCGCGGATCCGGTCGCCGGTCACGACCGGCAACCCCTCGATGAGCCGGGCAAGGTAGCGGGTGTCCCGCTCCCGCTGCGCCGGACGCATCAGGGAAAGAGGGGAGAGGGTGAGCCTCACCGCGGGTCTGGCCGGGACCTTCGCCGCCGTCACCCGCTCGTCCAGTCCTACCTGGGCGTTGGTCCGCGTGAGGCCGTCCACCTGAATGATCCCCTTGCCCCGGGCCTCCACGTAAGCGGGCATCACCTTGGCCACGGTCTGGCGTTTTCCCTGGATCTGGACGATGTCACCCACATCGGCGCCGAGAGCCTTCATGTCCTCAGGATCAAGGCGGGCGAGCCCTCGCCCCACGTCCTTGGGGAGCGCTTCAACCACCCGGAGGGTGAAGGCTTTCGGAGGGCGCTCTTCCATCACGCAAGGCCTCGATCTGTCATGACCACGGGATCCGCCCTGAACCACTGGATAGGGAACAGCATCTCCCTGAGCCGCTGGAGGCCCTCGATCTGGTGGGGACGCTCCAGGAGCTTGAAGATCGTGAGCTGGGGGAAGGCGCGCTCACACTCCTGGAGCGACTCCCGCTGCTCCTGCCAGCGCTCGTGGCAGAAGGCACAGGCCCCGCGCTCCGAGGAAACCACGCGGTTCACGACTAGACGCCGGACGGGAATCTTCAGGCGGTCCAGCTCCTCGACCAGCCGCCGCGTCTCAGCGACGGCCATAGTCTCCGGGATGGTGACAACGACAAACTCGCACAGGTCCGGATCTCGGAGAAGGCCCTGGATCTTCCGCACCGTCCGCTTCATGGTGAAGAGGAAGTCGTCCGCGGGCTCGTGGATTTCCCGTCGGGCGAACCGAGAGACCACATAGCGGTACTTGTAACGCATCCGGGCCAGAACCCGGATCCACTCATCCAGGAGCTCGGGGAGGACTAGGAGGCGCAGGGCGTGGCCCGTGGGGGCCGTGTCCAGGATATGGAAGTCGTACTCCCCGCGATCCATCAGCTCCACTAGCTCTTTAAAGGCCATCACCTCGTCAAGGCCGGGGATGGAGAGGGAGAAGAGGTCGTCGATATCCCCCTCATCCAGATAGGTCCCCGTCTCCAGGATCCGCTTGATCTCGTCGCCATGCTCCTCCTTGAACTTCAGGAAGAGCCGCTCAGCCGAAATCTCCAGCGCCGAGAGGTTGCCGACCCCTTCTATCTTCCGGACCTCAGGGCCGATCTCCCGCTCGAGAGAGTCGGAAAGCGAATGGGCGGGATCGGTCGAAACCAGGAGCGTCCGGTATCCGGCATCGGCGAGCTGGACTGCCGTGGCCGAGGCGCAAGTGGTCTTGCCGACTCCACCCTTGCCGCCGAAGAGGATGAGCTTCACGTGCTCTTCCCGGCCTTGGCGACGGTGACCTCCAGGATGCCGTTCCGGTAGGAAGTCTTCAACGACTCCCGCTTCCCCTTGGCAGGAAGGAGGATCTCTTTGTTGTACTTTCGGTCCTTACCGTCAGCGATGATGGTGAGGATGTCACCCTCCAGCTCGACCTTGATATCGGCGGCCTCCACCCCCGGCAGCTCGGCAATCACCCGGATGGCCTCCTTCTCGTCGAAGACGTCCACCAGAGGCTCCCTCATCTCCTCCACGACCGCGCCCGCGTCACCCTTCTTGATGTTGCCGAAAGTTTCAACGGTGGGTTCACCGCCCAGGCCGACCTTCACGCTGAAGCCATAGACCCCTTTGAGGTCCTTCAGCCGCCCCTTCCCGTGTAGCTCTCCCGTCCGGGTCACCTCGGTCTTCCCCTCCGCCTCCATCTCCTTGAGGAGCTCGATGAGGTCGCCGATTCCCCTGAAGAGATCGCCGAGGCCGAACCCTCCTCCGCCTTTTCGTCCTGCCATATCTTCCTCCCTCACCCGCCGAGGCGGGCTTCAAGCCGTTCCAGCCGCTCCTTGAGAGCGCGGTTCTCCTCTTCCACGGCCCGGGCCTTCGAAGAGAGGGCGGGGTCGCTCTGCCACCAGTCGATCCCCATCTCCTTGGCCTTCTCCACCGAGGCGATCAGGAGCCGGATCTTGATGTTCAGCAGCTCGACGTCGGCGAGACAGATCTTGATATCCCCGGCGATGACGATTCCCTTGTCGAGCACCCGCTCGAGGATGTCGGCCAGGCTGGTGGTCTGGACGCTGTGGGGGATGACTTGCTGCGGCATGGGTGTCCCTTATCTTCCCACTCTCGTCGGCTCGACCCTGGCCCCGCAGGCCGGGCAGAACTTATAGTCGTCTTCGTAGATG
>CAYFHV010000160.1:0-2670 GCA_964343105.1 uncultured Planctomycetia bacterium
CATGACGGCCGAGACGCTCCATGAGATCGAGCGGATCAAACTGCACCGCCGAAGCTTTTCGGTCAGACGTCCCATTCAGGTCGCCGCGTTCTCTCATTAAAAGTCGGCACAAGACGAAAGGAGAGGTAGGCGAGATGCCCCGAGCAATCCTGAGCGGCAAGCACGGATGGACTCGAGGTTCATATGAGGAAGCAATTGCGGGTGTTGAATTGGTTGAAGCAAATGGAGTTAAGAAGCTTCATTTTAAATACGAGGATAGCGGTAGGGTAGATGCAGAGAGCCAAGATGGTTTTCTCTTTGCGGGGTCATACAGACAGGGTTCTGACCGAGGCCGAGTCGAGTTTGATCTGTATCGGAGCGAGACCGGGAGGCACCTCTTCTTTGGCCGCGGCCGTTCTGAGTTGGATGGAGAGTATTACACCTGGTGGCTTAGACTCATTCCTTCGACAGAACTGTCCCCTCAAAGTGAGCTTGGTGTCAAGGAAGGGCCGTGAGGGGTAAGGGAATTATTCCGCTTGCGGCGGTTGTGTTGCTGGCAGGATGCGCCAATACACCGATGGGGAGAGCGGTCCGCGAGAGCGTCTATACTAAGGCCAGGGCACTCGATTCTTATACGGGCGAAGTTCATGCGGAGGTTCCGAAATCGCAGGAGTGCCAATTTATTCAGCTCATCGGGCAACCGCTCTCTGCGGTGATCGAGTGTTTTGGACAGCCCGACATATACGCTCTTGGGACTGAAGGGGACGGGCACGTGGCATATCGGCTTCGGGGATTGTACGGGTTGCCGCCTACTAATCCCACACACGGATTCACCGTGTTGCTCCGCAAGGGAAAGGTCGTGGATATTGTCAGGTTCGACACCGGGGCGTAGCGTAGCTTGGTAGCGCGCTTGCATGGGGTGTTTAGAGCCCATTTCAAAACCAGTTCTTCTGATGTAAACTGGCCATACTCCCCGGCAACCCAGGGAGGGAGCCGATGGCCAAGACACTGCTGGACGATGAGCTATGGAAAGTAGTCGAGCCGTTGTTGCCGGCGGACAAGTCGGTGGGACGCAAGGGGGGACGTCCCCGAGTTCCCAATCGCTCCTGCTTGAACGTGATCCTGTTCGTGCTCAAGAGCGGGATTGCCTGGGAGGACGTTCCCTTGCAACTGGGCTGGGGGTCTGGGGTCACGGCCTGGCGCCGCTTACGCGGCTGGAGACGCCGAGGCGTTTGGGCGAAGCTCCATCGCGAGCTGCTCAATCGCCTCGGGGCCAACGGGCACATCGATTGGTCTCGAGCCGTGATCGATGGGTCTTCGATCCCTGCCCCAAAAGGGGGGCCCAGACGGGGCCGAACCCGACGGATCGTGCGAAGGCTGGGGTTAAGCGACATCTGGTAACCGAAGCCCAGGGGATTCCGTTGGCCGTCACGCTCACCGGGGCCAACGTCCATGACATCAAGGGAACCTTCCCCACGCTCAAGGCAATTCCTCCGATCCAAGGTCCGCGAGGACGCCCTCGTCGCAGGCCCCAACGCTTGGTCGGGGACAAGGCGTACGATTCCGACCCGTTGCGGCAGACCTTGCGGCGGATGGGGATTCAACCGGAATTGCCCAAGCGTCGGACCCAAGACCGGCTGGGCCGCTACCGCTGGGTCGTAGAGCGGACCATCAGCTGGCTGAACCAGTTCCGGCGCCTGCGAATCCGTTACGAACGATTGCCTGCTATGCACTTGGCGTTCCTTCAATTGGGATGCGCGCTCATCTGCTGGCGAGCGCTCACCCAGTGGTATTGAAATGGGCTCTTAGTACTGTTTTTGCAAGACATTCACGCATAATGAGATGCAGGATGACTGGTCGCCATAAGGTCGCCATTAAAAACAGTCGAATCGGAGTTGAATCAGTCCTCTTAACGCAATAGGGGAGGGGGTAGACGCGGATGTCAGAGTTGGCTGTTCAGAAAAAGATTGACGAAATGGTTCGGCGTATCGTAGAGCAGTTCCATCCGGAGCAGGTGATCCTCTTTGGCTCTTACGCTCGGGGACAGGCTGGCCCTGATAGTGACGTGGATCTCTTAGTTGTTATGCCAGTGCAGGGGTCAAAGCGTGCTGCACAACTACAAGTGCGACTTGCCCTGCATGATATTCGTTTGCCGAAGGACGTTATTGTCGTGACCCCCGATCAGTTTGAACGGCAACGAGATATTCCAGGAACAATCGTCCGACCCGCCTTTCTAGAAGGGAAAGTGTTATATGCCGCCTGATGAGACGGTGAAGATAATTCGCCAATGGATCGACCGGGCGGAGGAGGATCTTCGGAATGCAGAATATACACTGACTTTGGAGGAGAGCTGTCCGTTTGGAACCGTCTGTTTTCATGCTGAACAGTGTGCAGAGAAATATCTGAAGGCGCTCCTGGTTTTCCAGGGCATAGATTTTCCGAAGACGCACAACATTCCAGAGTTGCTTGCTCTGGTGCCTTCTTCGGTCCGACCGGCTCTGTCCGTTGAGGAGCAGGAGCAATTGACAGAGTACGCGATTGTGACCCGCTATCCCGGTGATTGGGAACCGATCACGCGGCAGGATGCGGAAGGAGCGGTCAAAGTAGCCCGAAAGGTTCGGGAAGCGGTTCGGAAACATCTTCCGGCCGCTGCTCTGAATGGATAAACGTCCGCTTCCATTTCCTGGCTTT
>CAYFHV010000161.1:0-2668 GCA_964343105.1 uncultured Planctomycetia bacterium
TTGCGCTCGCTCACCATAGACCCTGAGCGAAGTCGAAGGGTCATCGGGCGCGGGTTCTCATGTACTGCCGGAAAATCAGGTACCGGATGAACAGCCCGATGGCGCCCAGGGCGCCGAAGAGCGCGTAGGCCTGGTAGTCCGAGAAGCCCCTGGCGATGAAGCGCAGCGCGATGAAGAGGCAGAAGACCAGGATGACGAGCGGGGTCCCGTCGATCTCCCGGACCCCGGAGCCGTGCAAGAAGAGATCTCTGATTTGGGAGCGGGACACCGGCTGGTTCGCCGGCAGCCGGTTGATCGTCTCCTGGATGGCCAAGGGCACTCCGTTGGCGTGGGAGACGACCTGGTTCAGGAAGAACGCGGGATCCGCGAGCTGGAGGTTGCGCTCGTTGGCGAGGCGCTCCGCGAGGGTGAGCGCGTCCTGCCGGGACAGCGGCGCCAGGTCCAGCGTCTCGAACTGCCAGAAGAACCGGCGCAGGGCCCGGGTGTGCTTGACGTACTGCGCCGCGCCGAACACCAGGGCGAGAGACGAGAGCCGCAGCAGGAAGTCCGCCGCGGCGGCCGGGGCGTCCTCGAGGCGGTCGAGCACCACCAGGGGCTTGCGCTTCGCGGCGATGCGCTGCAGGAGCTCGAGGGTTTCGCGGGTGAGCTCCGGCACGGTGAGGCGCTTGAGGCGGTTGGACTCCTTCTCGTCGAGCTTCTTGAGCGAAGCGCTGAGCGCCAGCAGCGACGGCTTGAAGGGCCACAGCCGGTCCAGGTAGACCGGCTTGGCGCCGCGCTTGACGAGCCGAGCCATGAACTGTTCGAGCAGACGGGTCTTGCCCAGGCCGGACTTGCCCAGGATGAGGGTGGGGATCCCGCGCTTGGCGTTGGACAGCAGGGTCTTGAGCTCGTCCTCTCGCCCGACGGTGACGGCTTCCATCAGCGCAGCTCCTCCCGGGCGAAGGAGAACAGGACGAGCTTCTCGTAGCGGACGCCCTGGTACTCGAAGCTGACCTGGATCGGGACGGAGTAGGACGGCCGCTCTTCAAGCAGCAGCAGCGCGAAGCCCGCCTCCGGGCCGAACACGACGTGCTGGCCGGCGACGGACACCGGCGAGGCGACGTAGCGCACCCGGTCGTTGGAGATCCGCACCGGCACGTCCGGCAGGACCTCGATGGCCGTGTTGGTGACGGGTTTGAGCGAGCGCACCGTCACCTCCAGCGTCAGGCCCCGGAGCTCGCAGACGACCTCAAGCCCGATCTCCGGCAGGTCCCACTCGACCTTGGGGTAGAACGTCTCCTTGATCCGGCGCCATTTCGCCAGCCCCGCCGGCGTGAGGTACTGCGCGGTGAAGCGGGTCTTGAGGAAGCTCACGTTGACCTTCCCGCCGGGCGGCAGGTCGCCGAGGTACTTGTAAAACGGCTCCGTGATCTCGCAGCGCATGGCGACTTCATCCCCGACGTTGAGGAGCGAGCCGTCCCGGTAGATGACGTGGCCGGCGGGTTTGTAAATCCGCATGACCTTGGAGCCGTCGTCGTCCTCCGCGGCCCAGGCCGCGCCAGCCAGGGCGCACAGCAGCGCAACCGCCACAATTCGCCTCATGGACCCTGGGCATCTTGGGCCTGCTGGTAGGCGAGGGCGCGGAGGCGCACCTCATCCGGCAGCGGCACGATGCGGCCGGCCTGGTCGGTGAAGACGAGCCGCTGCCGGCCCTCGGCGACCACGTCGCCGCGCTCCGCGTGGCGGTAGGTGAAGCGCAGGACCACGCTGGTGCGCGTGATTTCCTCGATGCGGATCTCGATGGCCACCGACTCGTGCAGGAGCAGCTCGCGCTTGTAGCGGACCGAGGCCTCCCAGGTGACGATGCGGAAGGCTTCCATGACCTCCCGCGCCGTCGGCAGGAAGGCGCGGAAGAACTCCTCCCGGGCCCGGCCCTGCCACTCGAAATACTTGGCGAAGTAGGCCTGGCCGAACGGGGTGGCGTCCCCGATGTAGACCAGCGTCCGGTACACAAAACCCCTGAAATCTGTGTGTGTTTTTCCCATATCTAAAGCGCCGGATTGCGACTTTTACACATTTGCTGCAGGAGGCCGTTAGCCTCGGTGGAACTCATGGCCTGGAGTTGACTGACGGTTTGGCGCTCAGCGGAAGTGAGGGGACGGCGGAGGGCGTCTTCGAGGAAGCTATGCACAGGATCCGCCGCTTTCTTTACTACGAATTTCTTTTCTGTTTCTTTAAAGGAGGGACATCTGGTGTCCCTTTCACAGGGGACGGGGGGTGTCCCCTGTGAGGGACCGACGGTGTCCCCATGTGCGCTTGTTGTGCAAAGGTCCCACTCCCAAAACCGCTTGTTCAGCCCCAGGACGTTGCGCCGGCCCTGCTTGCTCCGCAGCAGGACACCGGCAGCGACGAGCGCGCGCAGCAGGCGCTTGGCGTGGCGGCTGCTGAAGCCAGTCGCTCTTGCGAGCTGCCGGGCGCTGATGGGCGCGGCCTTCGTGCGCCAGCCGTAGGTCAGGCGCAGGACCGCCAGCACCAGGCGAAGCTCTCCGCGGCGGAAGGGAGAGCGCATCAGCGCCTCCAAGAGCGCGTTGGCGATGCGGGTGTGGCCATGCTCAAGCTGGGGGCTCTGTGGCTGGCGGCTCAAAGCGCAGCTCCAGTTGCGTCTCGACGCCGAACTGCTCGCGCACGA
>CAYFHV010000162.1:0-2612 GCA_964343105.1 uncultured Planctomycetia bacterium
TGCGTTAAATCCTTGTTACGTTATGGATTTTCTTTCAGTCAGATCCAGGAAGCACTTCGAAGGTGGTGGAGCCAGAGCCAGAGTTGTAGCCGGCTTTGGTGGCGGTGGCGTCGACCGCGTAGGTCCCCTCCCCATCCCGGCTGGAATCGACCCGGTATCGGAAGAGGGCGTTACCCAGCGAGTTGGTGGTTCCACTCCAGGAGCGCTTATTGCCATTGGCCGTAGTGAGCAAGACCTGAACGGAAGCAGCCGATACCGAATGGGTCCCATCGGTCACATGAACGTTGATGGAGACTCGCTCTTCGTCCACATAGCTGGGTTTGTCGGTGGTGACCGTCACGCTGAGGGTCGGGGTCGCGACCGGTTCCTTCACGTTGACGACTGTAGAAAGGCTGTTGTTGGTCAGGTCAGACTCGCCGGCGACAGCCGCTACCTCCCCGGTCAAGGTGTGGTTACCGGGGGCAGCACCGGCGGTGTTCCAGCCAAAGGAGAGTACCTGGGAGGCACCTGCCACCAGGCTGACCGCCTGGGAACCGATCAGGGAAGCAGCCGTGACGTCGGTTAGGGTGACGGTGCTCGACTCGGCAAAGGTGCCCAAGTTGTTCACCGTGACGGAGACGGTGGCTACATCGCCGACCGTCACCTGGGCCGGAGCGTTCAGGGCCGTGACCGCCACATCGTGCGTGGATTGCTTGACCGTGGAAGTGGCGGTGGCGCTGTTGTTGGCCGTGTTGGTTTCTCCAAAGACCACGCCGGCTTTCCCTTCCAGGGTATGGGATCCGATGGAGGCCCCTGCGGTGTTCCAACTGTAGGAAAGACCGGCGCTCCCCTTTGCCGGCAAGGTAACCAGCTGCGGCCCGATCACCGCGTTGTCGGTGAGATCCGTCAAGGTGACGTTGTAGGTTTCGGAGAAGTCGCCTGGGTTGGAGGTGGTGACGGTGACCGAAACCGTCTCCCCCTGTACCACCGATGCAGAAACCTGCACGTTGGTTACGGCAACGTCGTGAACAGAGGCCGGATTGTAAGACAGGGCTTCCGCCGCATCGATAATCCCCCAGCCGTATCCAGAATCCCAGCCGGCTGGGCCCCGGTCCCTCGCCGTCTTCTCAAGGGCCTGACGAACCGAATCCGGGCTGCTCACCCCTTTGGCATTGAGAAGTGCCGCAACACCCGCCGCATGCGGGGTTGCCATGGAGGTCCCCTGGAAGAACCAATAGCCAAAGTCTCTCGGGTTCTGGGTGATCGGATTGAAGGTGTTCTGAAGCACGCCGTCCGCGTAGCCATCGCCATTCTGGTCAACACTCGTGTCACCACCCGGGGCACTCACGTCCACGTAGCTGCCATGCGTGGAATAGGGGGCCACGGCCTCATCGTAGCGGGTGGCAGCGACCGCGATGACATACGCGTTGTAGGCGGCTGGGTAACTGGGCGGGCCATTCGGCCCGTCGTTGCCCGCCGCGGCAACCACCGTCACCCCGTGGTTGTACGCGAAGGCTACGGCATTTTCCAGGGTGATCGATGGAACGCCACCCCCCAAGCTGAGGTTGATCACCTTCGCCCCGTTGTTGGTGGCGAAATAGATGCCGTCTGCAACACCGGCATCCGTGCCGAATCCATTCTTGTCCAGAACCCGAACCGGCATAATCGCGGTCTTGAAGGCCACCCCTGCGACCCCCCGACCGTTGTCGGTGCTCTGCGCGACGGTGCCGCAGACGTGCGTGCCGTGGCTGTTCTCGTCGTTCGGGTGGGTGTCATCCTGGATGAAATCGTACCCAGCCACAAAGGTGGTCTGGTTCAGGTCCGGAGCCCTCTTGAATCTTTTTCCAAAGTCTTCGTAGGCCACGCCGGTATCGATCACCGCCACCACCACAGAGGGGCTTCCACCCTGTTGGGTGTCCCAAGCCGTCTCCATGTTGATGTCGCCGGAGTTGGCTGGGTTGTCGAGATTCCACTGAAACCTGTAGTAAGGATCGTTGGGCACAAAAAGGGCGGAGACGATGGGGTTCGGCTCCGCATACTCGACGTCTGAATGCCGGCGAAAGAACTCTACCCATTCCTGAACCGTCTTGCCGGGTGGGACTCGGAGGCGCTTGAAACCAGCAAATGGGCTGGTGGAGAGGACCGACATCCCGTGGCGGGCGTTCAGTCGGCGGATGGCTGTCGCTGAGACCCCTGGCTTGAATTTGACGATGACTTCATCCGGGACATGGCCCCTTGCTTGGGAACGGGCGCCAACCCCGTCGTAGAGATTGAGTTGAGGCTCCTCTTGCGCAGAGGCAACGCCCGCAAGCGCGAAAGCGGCTAAACTACATAGGCTCAGCCACCCGATTAGCTGAGAAAGGTGTTTTAGGCTCTTCACGGCTGGTTGCTGCAAATCCTATTATTAAACCAGCGGTGGAATTTTGTCAAGCGGGCAAGTCAAGGCCCATAGCCAGTTGTGAGGTGACCCCTCATTCGTAGGTCAGCGTGACCTCGAAGGAACGGGGCTGCCCACCCCACGTGGAGGGGAAGGCCGGAAAGGGGGAGGCGGCAAGGACCGTCTGCTTGGCCAGACGGCGGAGCGGTTCGTCGGATGCCTGCAGGATCTCTGGGGAACCGATCAGGTGGCCGCT
>CAYFHV010000163.1:0-156 GCA_964343105.1 uncultured Planctomycetia bacterium
CCCAGCGCCCGGCGGAGGAGCTGCGACCCTTGGGCCGCCTCGATCGCCTCCCCCAAATCCCTTGGCAGCGACTGAATCCCCAGCCGCCGCCTTTCCTCATCGGACAGCGCCGCCACGTTGGTCTCCGCGGCCTTGGGCAACGGGAACGGCTCTTTG
>CAYFHV010000163.1:166-2598 GCA_964343105.1 uncultured Planctomycetia bacterium
CAGCCCGTCCAGCCCGGCCGCCAGGATCACGCTGAAAGCCAGGTACGGGTTGCAGGCCGGATCGGGCGAGCGCAGCTCCAGGCGGAAGGCCGACTCCTTGCCTGGTTTCGTGCGGGGGATCCGGACCAGGTCCGACCGGTTGGTGAGGGCCCAGGTGACGTAGACCGGCGCCTCGTAGCCGGGGATCAGGCGCTTGTAGGAGTTCACCCACTGGTTGGTGACCGCCGTGAACTCCCGCACGTGGCGCAGGATCCCAGCAAGGAAACGCCGGCCTGTCTCGGAGAGCCCCGTGGGATCCGCGGAGTTGAAGAAGGTGTTCTTCTCCCCCTGGAAGAGGGAGATGTTGACGTGCATGCCGGAGCCGTTCTGCCCGGAAAGCGGTTTCGGCATGAAGGTGGCGTAGACGCCGTGCTTGAGGGCGATCTCCTTGACGACCAACCGGTAGGTCATCACGTTGTCCGCCGTGGTCAGGGCGTCGGCGTACCGGAAGTCGATCTCGTGCTGGGAGGGGGCCACCTCGTGGTGGGAGACCTCCACGCCGACCCCCAGCTCCTCCATCGCCAGGATCGTCTCCCGCCGGAGGTCCGTCGCCACGTCCAGCGGGGTGAGGTCAAAGTAGCCGCCGGCATCCAGCGGTTCCGGCTGCTCCGACGACCGGAAATAGAAATGCTCCATCTCCGGGCCCACGTAGAAGGTGTAGCCCAGATCGGCCGCCTCCCGGAGGTTCTTCTTCAGGATGGTGCGGGGATCCCCCTCGAACGGCTCGCCGCCGGGGTGGACCACGTCGCAGAACATGCGGGCCACCGCGTTCTCGCGGGGCCGCCAGGGAAGGATGGCGAAGGTGTTGGGGTCCGGGAGGACCACCATGTCGGACTCCTCCGCCCGCGTGAAGCCCTCCACCGAGGAGCCGTCGAAGCCCACCCCCTCCTCCAGCGCCTCCTCCAGCTCCTCGATGGTGATGGCGACGTTCTTGAGGGAGCCGAGGATGTCGGTGAACCAGAGGCGGATGAACTTGACCCCCAGGTCGCGGGCGGTCTTGAGGACGTACTCCTTGTCCTTGAGTGCAGGGGAAGGTGTCGCCATGATCTGCCTTTCCAGCCTAAAAAGGACGGTACCAGGTACCGTGATGGAATGGTACCTGGTACCGGTTCGGAACTGTCCTTCGCTTACACGTCAAAATACAGGTAGAACTCGTACGGGTGCGGCCGGAGCTTGACCTTCGGGATCTCCTGCCGCTTGTACTCGAGCCAGACCTCGATGACGTCCTTGGTGAAGACGTCTCCCTTGAGCAGGTAGGCATGGTCCCGCTCCAGGGCGTCGAGCGCCTCCTCCAGGGAGCCGGGCACCGTCGGGATCTTGGCCGCCTCCGCCGGGGTGAGCTCGTAGGTGTTCTTGTCCAGCGGCTGACCCGGGTCCATCCGGTTCTGGATCCCGTCCAGCCCCGCCATCAGCATCGCCGAGAAGGCGAGGTACGGGTTGCAGGAGGGATCGGGCGGGCGGAACTCGACCCGCTTGGACTTGGGATGCGCCACGTACACCGGGATCCGGCAGGCCGCCGACCGGTTCCGGGCCGAGTAGGCCAGGTTCACCGGCGCCTCGTAGCCCGGCACCAGCCGCTTGTACGAGTTGGTGGTGGGCGCGGCGAACGCCAGGATGGAGGGCGCGTGCTTGATGAGCCCGCCGATGTACCACTTGCACATCTGCGAGATGAGCGCGTAGCCGTCCTTGTCGTAGAAGAGGTTGCGCCCCTCCTTCGCCAGGCTCTGGTGGGTGTGCATCCCGGACCCGTTGTCGCCGTAGAGCGGCTTGGGCATGTAGGTCGCCACCTTGCCGTGCTTGCGGGCGACGTTCTTGATGATGTACTTGAGCATGAGGAGGTGATCGGCCATCTTGGTCAGGGGAGCGTAGCGCATGTCGATCTCCGCCTGGCCGGCCGTGGCCACCTCATGGTGGTGCTTCTCCACCGGCACCCCCGCCGCCCGCGCCTTGTTCATGATCTCGCTGCGGATGTCCTGGAAGGTGTCGTGCGGCGGAACGGGGAAGTACCCCTCCTTGAAGCGGGGCTTGTAGCCCAGGTTCGGCTTCTCCTCCCGCCCGGAGTTCCACTCCCCCTCGATGGAGTCCACGTAGTAGTAGCTGGAGTTCTCCGTCGAGTCGAACCGGATGTCGTCGAAGATGAAGAACTCCGGCTCGGGGCCCCAGTAGCTGACGTCGGCAATCCCGGTCTTCTTCAGCCACGCCTCGGCCTTCCGGGCGATGTAGCGGGGATCCCGGCTGTACGGCTGCTTGCTGAGGGGGTCGTAGATGTCGCAGACGACGCTCAGGGTCGGGATCTCGCAGACCGGATCCAGGATCGCCGTCGTCGGATCGATGAAGAGGTTCATGTCCGACTCCTGGATCTTCTGGAACCCGCGGATGGAGGAGCCGTCGAA
>CAYFHV010000164.1:0-2511 GCA_964343105.1 uncultured Planctomycetia bacterium
GTCTGCAAGGCGTTCGCCTGCGGGGCGGACGCCGTCATGATCGGCTCCCCCTTCGCCCGGGCGAGGGAGGCGCCGGGCAAGGGGTACCATTGGGGGATGGCCACCCCGCACGCCAATCTGCCGCGCGGCACCCGGATCCGCGTCGGGGTGACCGGCACGCTGGAGGAGATCCTCTTTGGGCCGGCCCGCACCGATGACGGAACGCAGAATCTCATGGGGGCCCTGGTCACCGGCATGGGTTCGGTGGGGGCGAGGAACCTGAAGGAGTTTCAGCTGACCGAGCTCATCATCGCCCCCTCCATCCAGACCGAGGGGAAGCTCCTCCAGCGGACCCAAGGGGTCGGGATGGGGAAGTAGGCCCGTCGTCATGGCCGCGGCCGAGGAGACCATTCTCATCCTTGACTTCGGCTCCCAGTACGCCCAGCTCATCGCCCGCCGGGTCCGGGAGCTGCGCATCTTCTGCAAGATCGTCCCCTACCATGTCTCGCTGAGAGAAATCCTCAAGGAGAGCCCCAAGGGGATCATCCTCTCCGGCGGCCCGGCCTCGGTGTGGGCGAGGGGAGCCCCCAAGCCCCAGCCGGAGATCTTCCGGACCGCCCTGCCCGTGCTGGGGATCTGCTACGGGATGCAGCTCATGGGCCGGATGCTGGGGGGCGATGTCTCCAAGGCCGCCCACCGGGAGTTCGGGAAGGCCGAGCTCCACGTGGACCGGCCGGATTCCCTGTTTCAGGGGCTGCCGAGGAGTCTCACCTGCTGGATGAGTCACGGCGATTACGTGACCCGCCTGCCGCCGGGCTTCAAGGCGATTGCGCACACCGGGAATACCCCGATCGCGGCCATGGCCTCCTCCAACCGGATGTTCGGGGTTCAGTTCCACCCGGAGGTCATGCACACCGAGAAGGGAACCGAGATCCTGCGGAATTTCCTTTACAAGGCCTGCCGGTGCAAAGGGGATTGGTCCGCGAGCCATTTCATCGACGCCTCCACCCGACAGATCCGAGCCCAGGTCGGGAAGGCCCAGGTGGTCCTGGGGCTTTCGGGCGGGGTGGACTCCTCGGTGGCGGCCCTGCTCCTGCACCGCGCGATCGGCCGGCAGCTCATCCCGATCTTCGTGGACACCGGGCTCCTGCGCAAGGGCGAGCGGGAGGAGGTGGTTCGCACCTTCCGGGGCCATTTCCGGATGCGGCTGGTGGTGGTGGATGCGGAGGCGCGTTTCCTGAGAGCCCTGCGGGGAGTGGAGGATCCGGAGGAGAAGCGGCGGCGGATCGGCCGGCTGTTCGTCTCCTGTTTCGACCGAGAGGCCCGGCGCCACAAGGAGGCGAGGTTCCTGGCGCAGGGGACGCTCTACCCGGATGTGATCGAATCCCGGTCACCCTTCGGCGGGCCGTCGGCGACGATCAAGACGCATCACAACGTGGGGGGGCTGCCTGCGAGGATGCGGCTCAAGCTCGTGGAGCCGCTCCGGTTTCTCTTCAAGGATGAGGTGCGGCAGATCGGCCGAAGGCTCGGGCTGCCGGATCGGATCCTGGGGCGGCATCCGTTCCCCGGGCCGGGGCTCGCCGTCCGGATCCTGGGGGAGGTGACCCGGAAGCGGCTCGAGCTGTTGCGGGAGGCGGATCAGCGTTTCATCGAGGAACTGCGCCGCTCGGGGTGGTACGATAAGGTCTGGCAGGCCTTCGCGGTGCTCCTGCCGGTCAAGGCGGTGGGGGTCATGGGGGATGAACGGACCTACGAGCACGTGGTGGCCCTGAGGGCTGTCACCAGCCAGGACGGCATGACGGCCGACTGGGCCCGCCTGCCGCAGGAGCTTCTGGAGCGCGCGGCGAACCGGATCGTGAACGAGGTCCGCGGCGTCAACCGGGTGGTGTTGGACGTGACGTCCAAGCCGCCCGGCACCATCGAGTGGGAATAACGAAGGGAGGGTCACGATGCTCGTTCATGGAATCAGCGGGTTGTTGATCGCAGCAGCAGCGGGGTATTGGGTGCTGACGATCTCCCAGAAGGAGAGAGGCCGCATCAAGCAGCTCGGGCAGTGGCTGGGGCTTGTCATCGTGCTGCTGAGTGTCGCCGGGGCGGCCTGCAAGCTGTACTACACGCTCACCTGTCAGATCACCGGCGCCTGTCCCGCGGGACTGAAGTGCCCGTTCGGCGCCCAGCCGCCTGCAATGAAATGAGCCGCAGCGGGAGGAGGGGCGGCTTCACCCTCCTCGAGCTTCTCATCGCGGGCGTGCTACACTTGACGATGGGATGAAGTGATGGTGCAAATGGTGGAAATTCCGAGAAAACTGCTGAAGCGTCTCGCTGAGACGGAGCGCGCTTTTCGGGTGTTCTCAGATGAGCTGGAGGATTTCCTGCTGGCGAAGGACGCAGCGTTTCTCCGCAAGATGCGTGCTGCTCGGAAGGCGCATCGGTTGGGCAAAACCCGTTCCCTGCAGGACTTCTTAGCTGCCTGAGTGTGGCCAGGTTCCGCCTCGAAACCGTTGCTTCCTTTGAGCGGGATTTTAAGCGCCT
>CAYFHV010000165.1:0-2477 GCA_964343105.1 uncultured Planctomycetia bacterium
TTCGCGGGCCGGATAGAGGTTGGCCTTGGGGATATACGCCCCCCGGCGGTAAGCGGCTTCCTTATCCGTCCACTGCGCTGAGCAGAGGGGGCAGGCCCGCTCTGCCGGGGTGAGAGGTGCCGCTACGCTCTTGGCCCGCCCGGGCCGCAGGATCAACTGGTATGGAGCGCCCGGAAAGGTCTTGGGCTCGGGCAGGCCCGGTTCCGGCAGGGTCAGCGCCCCCGCCTCGCTCTGTTGACGGAACATCGCCAGGAGGATCCCGTCCTGATCGTCGGAGCGGAACGGCGAGCTCTTCATCACCTGGGGCCCCTTCGGATCGAAGATCCCCTTATCTCCCTCATCCAGCACGGCGCCGGGCGGCACCACCACCGCCTGGCCGGGCTTCGCCTTGAAGAGCGTCACAGCCTTTCCGACCCGCTGGGTCAGCGGGCCTTCCCCCTGAAGGCGCGTGACGAGCAGGCGGTCGGATTCGATGCTGACCTCGATCCGCCCCCGCACCTGGAGATTGCTTCCCAGCCAGCCGCGGAAGGCCGGCTCGTCCCAGATCGGGGACAGGAGGACGCGGGCGCCGGTGTCCACCCTCCACCGTAGCGCCTCCACCTGCTCTCCGCTTGCCCTGTACCACTCCTCCTCCGCGCCGGCCGACTTTCCGACTGCATCCGCCACCATTGCGGCCATCCGATCCAGCAACGCCTTGGCCTGTTGAGGATCAGCAGGTTCCACCTGCTTCGCCGGCGTCAGGGGAACAGATTCTGAATCGAACTGATCTTCGAGTACATCGCGCGCAAGGAGACGCACCTGATCGGGCTTCATCTCTGTGAGAATGGATACAATTTGATTGAACCACCCTTTTTCGCCTTTGGCCGATTGCCTTGCATAAAGATTCCGCAAGGCATCCGAAGCAAGTAACCGACGCATACGGAATCTGGCCTTCTCCGCAGGTTGAAGGACATTTGCATAGAAAGTGACCAGCGCAAAATCGGTGTTCGAACCTTCTGACAACCGATCCAACATGGCCGCTTGCTCAGTAGCCAATTTAAAAAAGGAGCGAACTTCCCTGGGCCCGAGTTTCTCGCCGAGTAGCTTCAAGGGCTCCATCAAACTGGCGGTCAATTTGACACCCATAAGGTCAGCCACCTCCCGCTGGGAGAGGGCTTGCCCATTCGCAATCTGATTGACAATCTTCGGGTCGGTTCTCCTGCGCATCTGAACGTGCCGGATTTCCTCAATCCGCGTCAGCTCCAACCAAGCTCGCGCCAGCTCAACCGGCGTTAGCTGATTAGGCTGCAACTTCAAAAGGAAATTTCCTGGGTGGTCAGGACCCAGATGTCCCTCCCTTTTCAGTTCATCTACCTTGGTATAGGCCGACTGAATACCTTCGATATTGCGCGCGTATCCGTCTAAGTTGATCAGAATTCCCGTTGAGGAAGCTACGCCTAAGAAGGAACCGCGGCCTTGTGTCGGCTTCGCCTTCGAAGCCTCCTGAGCAGACAGCCGAATATAGGCCAGAGGTATCCGCGCTCCCTCGACATCCCACCACTCAACTGCTTCCACGGGAAATGCATCTACCCACAGTCCAAGCTTATCGCCCGATATTCCAAAGGGAGTAAACCACACAATCCTTCCCCGCGGAACCAGAACATGCTCGTTCAAATGGCGGCTCCATGCGTCCACTGCCAGCCACCGTTCAGCAGCCGAGGAAGCGGCTTGCATCGACTCCAGATCCTTCAAAAGGATTCCCTTGCCCGGAACCGGCAACTGACCCACCTTCTCCCGGAGAACCGCTAGACCTGAAAAATCCGGTATGGTTTGAAAGAGCCGCCTGAGCTCTTCGATTCCTCCGTCCTCCATGCCGGCTCCGGGCGGCGCAGCGACGCGCCGCTCATCCCGCACCTGCTCATGCGCGGCGATCCGCTGTTCCTGCAGGACCGAGTTGAAGACGTCCGCCTCGCGGTCCACGCGGGGCGGTGAGTAGTTGAAGGCATCCAGCACCGGCAGGGGCGCCACGATCGTGTCGGTGAGCTCCGAGGCCTCCACCGAACGGCCCTGGCCGATCAGGGTTCTGCCGCGCAGGATGACCGGCCGGTGCCGGCCGTTGAGCCACGTGCCGGATTGGATCCGGACGCTCGGCTCCAGGACAACAGTCCCCTCCAGCCACACCTGGTCCGGCTCGGCCTCGAAGATCTGGGCCAGCGCCCGCCCGTGGGCCTCCTCCTGGGAAAGATCCCAACCCGGCTGGGGCAGAAGATAAATCCGGGTCCCCTCGGTTACCGCAACCTTGAGGCGGGAGCGAAGGAAACCGATCTCTTCCGGAGTGAGTGGGATCGCCTCCGCCGGCACCGCCGAGCCCACGCGCCAGGAGACCGGATGCCGCAGGGTCGTTCCAGCGGGAATCGTCGTGTCGCCCCGCAGGATGACCGGACGCTCCGTGCCGTCCAGAACCGTACGGGTCGAAAAAAAGGACCCGATGATTCGCG
>CAYFHV010000166.1:0-2447 GCA_964343105.1 uncultured Planctomycetia bacterium
TCTGGAGGAGAACTGCGGCCAGCTGCCCCTCGTCCAGGCTCTGCGCCAGCGCCCGATCCAGCAGAACCGCGGTTACCCGTCCGTAGGCGGGCAGCCGCTTGACCGCTCCCTCCAGGCCGGCCTCCGCCACCACGAGGATCGGGGCGTCCCACTCCGCAAGCGCCGCCTGGACCTCTCCAACCAGCCGCTCGTCAGTGAGCTCCTCGGGCAGCTCCTCCACGCGGAATCCGCGCGCGAGCAGCCGCTGCGCCAGCCCGTCCGGCACCAGCCCCCTCTGCAGGAGCGCCACCGGCTCCTGCTCGAGAACCTCCGACGGGCCCGTCACGCGAATCCTCTGCGTGAGCAGAACCTGCGGAATCCCCGAACGTTCCACCACGCTCCAGCCGGTCTGCGGCTCGGCAACAGCAGGGCCTTCCTCCCGGGCCTCTTCCTCCTCCATGCCGGCCAACTGCGGGAATCGCTTCTGCGCCTCGGACAGGAACCGCCGCCCCTCCTCCGGCCCGAGCGCCTGGAGAGCCCCGCCGGCAACCTGCTTGGGATCGGTGATGAGCGTGGAGTGACGCATCAGATACTCGACCACGTCGGTGGGGGTGGGCGCCTCCCACAGGTAGTCAAAATCCAGGAAGCGGACCTGGACGAGTCCGGCAGAGTCCCGCAGGAAGTGGACTCCCCCGAAGTCGACAGAGCCCGGAAGGAAACGCTTCCCGGGTTCGTCCGCCGAGGCCCCCCAGAGACGGATCACCTCTTCGGCCAGCAGCGCGCCGTCCTTCAGATCGTAATCCACCGGCACCCACTCCACGACCTGGAAAACGGCCCCTTCGCTCTCGCCGGAGGCCAGCAGGCGCGGCACCGTGGGAAGCGCCAGGGCATTGAACCGCCGGTACGCCCGCTCGTTGGCCGCCAGGACGCTCTGCCTCTCCCGCGGGTTGACATCGGGTGCCAGCAGCTTGAAGGCCACCAGCCGCTCGGTCCCGTCCTTCAGCGCAAAGGTGACCTTCCAGATGGTCCAGTAGCCATCGTCCGCGTAGGCCTCTTCATGATGAATCATCCGGACCTCTTCGACCGATCCGGAATCGGCCTTCAAACCCCGCAAGAGCTCCTCCCGAACCGCGGAATCCTTCAGGACCCTCTGAATCTCCAGCATGCCCCGGGAGCGGACGTCCCGCGAATCCCTGGCGGTCAGGAAGGTCCATCGGACGTCCCACCCCTGCGCCCCTGGCTCCTCCATCCCGGCCGCCACCCTGTCCTTGGCCTCCTCCAATCCGGTGGCGGGGGCGGCGGAGTCCGCCAGGGCAGCCCAGGCGGCGCCGATGGCGGGGGTGTGGATTGGCTGGGTGCTCTCCGTTGCGGTGAGAACAGGGGACATGACGACTTCGATGCCTGGTTTCCCTGCGGGCACCAGCCTTTGAAAGGCCGCCTGGGTCTCCTGGACAATCTCTGGCCGTGCATTGCCGCCCCCGATAGTCACCCGGTCCACCCCAAGGGCGTCCCGCATGACGAGGGCCGTTGCCGCCAGCGCCTCCCCAACCTCTGTAGCGCCTTCAGGGGTCAGCTGCTCCAGGATATGCCTGGCGAAGAGCTGCCTCACCGTGCCTGGGATCCGGGTGGATCGGTTCGGAACGGTCTTCGTGGGATCCATATCCACCACAATGCGGCCGAACTCATACAGCATGGGCTTCCCGGGAATAGGAACCCTTCCATCCCCTTCTACAACGTAGCCACCCACGCCGGTTCCTACCGTGAACGCCACAGTACCTGCGCCCCGGGTGACCGTACCCCCTCCGGTGAAGGCCGGATGGGACGTGGCCACAGCCACTCCAAACGCCTCCGCAAAGCCATCCCGGTAAGGGAGGACAACGACCTCTTTCCCGAGCCTGCCGTCAAGTTCCTCCCGAAGCGAGCCCATGAAACGCCCATTCTTCAGCGCAGCCAGCTCCTGTTCCAGAACGGAGCGGTTGCCGGAGAGAAGCCCCCGACGGACCTTATCGATCAGCCCCTCCCTGTCCTTCGATCCCTGCAGAAACTGCTCCACCGACACCGAGCCCAAGATCTCGGGGGTCCGCACGGGCCCAGGCCAGGAGATTCCGATGATCCCGATCCTCGGAACATCTCCTCCCAAGCTAGACCCGGCATCCTGTATCCGTTGCTGGATCTGATCGGCCAGGAAGGCCGCCACCCCCGTCGAGGCGATCGCTTTCTCGTTCGCGTCCTTTAGCCAGCCTGGCACCACAGCCTGATGAATCGCCTGCCCTCCTCGGAGAACGGTAAACTTCAGATTCGTGCCGCCGACATCCACCCCCAGGATCGGGACATCCGCTTTGGGATCGAACGCGGGGCGGTCGGGTTGCGCATAGCTGACCGCCCCTCCGGACATGGTTTTCGTCGCAAAGACCCGATCATCCACCTCCAGCGAAACCGGGCCGTACAGCATCCTCTCGCTGAGCGCC
>CAYFHV010000167.1:0-1622 GCA_964343105.1 uncultured Planctomycetia bacterium
TGCGGCGGACCCCCGCCCACTTCATTCCGTTCGTAGGATCCTCATAAAATTCAAGAGGCCAACGTTGAGTACGCTGCGTTTCGCTGGCTCCTTCAAGCCAACGCATGGTTCTGTTGATTCCCTGGAAATCAAACGCGGGGAGCGACCTCTGATCCCCCGGAGTGAGCCCCGGGATATCGACAACCCTCTGGATCCCTGTTTCATATGGATTCGGCGTATCCCTTAGAGGCTGACGGGTAGGGCGTGTCTGTGCCTTTGCCAAAATCGTCTCCAAGGACGTTTCTATGGTCCGCACGGTCACCCGGCGCTCAGCCGGCATGATGTCCGCCGCGTGAATGAGCCCGACGGCCCAGGCCAGCCGAGTAGGCAAATAGACATACCGCCTGCCCTTCCATTGAGGATGGTTGGATGTCAAAAGAGCGACGGCCCGGAGAGGGGATTCCTCCCTTGGCTCTGGAGACCCCGGCGCCTGTTTGGCCAAGTTAATCCGAATGAGAAAGTGGCGGTTGCCGTAAAGGTCCGCCTCGTAAACCCTCTGAAGCATGAAATGGGTCCAGTCCGCCTGCGCCCGGCTCAATTGAGACCTGACATCGTTCGCGATGCTGATGTCAAACTGCTCCAAATAACTCCACAGCGCATCCAGCCCGCCGTCGGCCAAGGAAAAGACGGCGTGGCTGGGATATTCCACCCATGAATTGCCTTCCGCCAGGGAGACGGATCTCCGGAGAAAATCTCGGATGGACAGCTCAAACGGCGTAAAGACCGAAAGCTGCTTGTTGGAAGCCGGCTGGGCCTCCAAATCCACAGGAAAATCGATCCGGATTCCGCCCACGTACGCCCGGGGATCCGCAGAGACCCGTTCGAACAGATGCTGGCGATCCTCGAGTTGCGGCCGCGTCACGTCCGGCGGGAGCCGGTAAACCGAGATCCACTTCTCCCTCGAACTTGGATCTTCGTGGTAGCGATAAAGGAGCCAGGGCATCTGATCTCTTGTTGCATAGGGGACCGGCGTGCCCCTTTCGGCTGGGGATTTCAAGAGTTTGGTGACGGCAAGATCCTTCCCCGCGACTTCCAAGTCCGCGGCGCCTGCTTCTTTCTGCAGACGTCTGGCGGTGGGCAGAACGTGCGCAAGCAGGACAGTGGGAATAGCCGGAAGAGTTCTGGTTTGACCAAATGCCAAGTAGTTCTTTCCTTCCTCCAGCGGCAGGCGCCCGACCGCCCAAGCCAAGACGCTCCGGGCCCCTTCTCCATCCATGCTGAAACTTCGTGCCGTCAAATCCCGGGGAGGAACCATCCTCGCGGCGACAGATGCGGGAACCGCGGAAGCGTTTCCGGGAGCGGGCAGTTCAATCTGCCCTGTGGAATTCCATTCGGCAACCCAGGGTTGCAAAAGATCATGAGCAAGCTCGGGAAGCGCGCGAATGAACCTTGCAATTCTCGCGGCGGGAGTCCCGGGGTTGCGGCCGTGTCGCACCCGCGGCAGCGGAAGCGCTCCGTTCTCAGCCGCCTGCATCAGGACACGGGCTAAGGGGAGCAATTCGGCGGGGACTCCGACGCCGAGTTTCGAGAAATATTCCTCGCGGGCAATGTGAGCGATGGCGGCCAAATGCTCCTGACCATAA
>CAYFHV010000167.1:1632-2424 GCA_964343105.1 uncultured Planctomycetia bacterium
GCTTCCGACAACTCTCTCATCCGATCCACGAAGGATCCATTTGCCGGATTCATCCACAGATAACGGATGGCGGCCTCCGGCGTTCGGAACTTTTCCTCCACGCCGGCGAGGGCGTGGGTCAACTCTTCTTCGGCGCCGGATTGGGCGGCTGCGTTCACGCGCATGGCGAGAGCGGGGTTAGCAGGCAGAGCGAGGGAGAGGATTAGCCAAAGGCTCAGGAATCTTGGCAACATTAGACGCGCTTTCATTCGGTCAGGGACCTTGTAACCCAAGTCTGGCACATCTTTTCCTCCCTGTCAAGGGGGGCCTGATAGATTTTTCTACTACTAACTACATCCCCATGACGTGGTAGCCGCAGTCCACGTAGAGGACCTCGGCGGTGACACCGGAGGAGAGCGGGGAAAGCAGGAAGACGGCGGCGTTGGCCACCTCGGCGACATCCACGTTGCGCCGCAGGGGCGCCTTGGCCTCGACGATCCTGAGCATCTCGGGGAAATCGGAGATGCCGCGCGCAGCCAGCGTCTGCACCGGGCCGGAGGAGAGGCCGTTCACCCGGATCTTCTTGGGACCCAGATCAAAGGCCAGGTACCGGATCACCGCCTCCAGGGCCGCCTTGGCCGCCCCCATGACGTTGTAACGGGGAATCACCTTCTCCGCCCCGTAGTAGGTGAGTGCGACGATGGAGCCGCCCTCGGTCATGAGCGGCACCGCCCGCTGGGCCAGGGCGATCAGGCTGTAGCTGGAAACATCCAGCGCCATCCGGAAACCCTCCCGGGAGGTCGGAAGGAACTC
>CAYFHV010000168.1:0-2412 GCA_964343105.1 uncultured Planctomycetia bacterium
TATACCAGAAGGGGGGACTGCCCAAACCTATTTCAACTACTTCCAGGATAACCCCTAAAAGACAATGCATGATGAGATCGTCGATCGATGGGTAGGGCGCCGACGGGTGCGATGATCAGGCCCACGCGTTGCCCCCGTAAGGTAGGCGGGTATGCTTAGACCATTGGTTGCAGCAGCGGCAGCGCTGGCCCTTGCGCTGACTCCACCTCAAGCGGGAGCCGGGATCCCGAAGGCCGTGGGAACGGATAGCCCCATGCTGGTGCAGGAGGGCCAGGTGCGCTTGGAGCCCGACCTCGGAATCCCCGCTGTCCCGGTTGATCCAAGCGATCCAGATTGCGCTCGGAACCTCACGGCAGTGCTCGGCCGGTATGGCCAGGAGTTCATCGCCTGCCAGGGGTTTGGCGCGTTCAAACGCAAGATCGCGATGAGACGGCTCAGGAAGAACCTGCCGACGCTGGTGTCCCTTCTGCAGACGTATGCCACCTCGGTGACCCCGCGCGTGGACGAAGAGCAAGCCGTCATGGAGGCAAAGATCACGATCGATCCCATCTGGGCCCGCGCGGACCATGCAGCGATGGTGTACATCGGCATCTCAATCGTCACCGCAACGAATCGGGTGGCCATCCGGGTGTCCGACCCTTCAGGTCAAGATCCCTCGGTTGTCTTCGAATCCGGCCCAAAGGGATCCGCGTTCGACCAGTTCCGGCGGTGGGTGGACGACCGATACCGGAACAGCGCCGGATAGCGGAAGCTCTCCTCAGTTCTTCGTTCCTGTCCCCCTCGTTCCTTGACACCCGCAACCCAGGGGGACTATCCTGTCTTTATGCGGATCCTGGGGATTGACCCGGGGTTGGAGACGACCGGCTACGGCATCGTTGAGACGGGAAATGGGGCGGGTCCTCGCCTTGTGGAGGCGGGACTCATTCGGACCTCCAAGGCGCAGCCCCTCCCGCGCAGACTCCTAACCGTCGCGGAGCAGCTCCGGGCGGTCATCGATCAGCATCGGCCGAATCTCATGGCGGTGGAAGATCTCTACAGCTACTACAAGACCCCCAAGCCGGCGATCCTCATGGGGCACGTCCGGGGCGTGCTGCTGGGCACGGCGGCCTCGGCGGGCGTGCCCGTGGTGAGTTACCTTCCTACGCGAGTCAAGCGGGCGGTCGTCGGGCGCGGGCACGCCTCGAAGGAGCAGGTCGCTCGCTCGGTGCAGGCGCGCCTTAACCTGCGGCACGCGGAGGTGCCGCCGGATGTCACAGACGCCCTGGCGGTGGCGCTGTGCCATGCCGACCGGGAGAAAAGAGCATGATCTCGCGGCTGTGCGGAACGCTGGTCGAGCGCCGGGAGGGGATGGTGCTGCTGGAGGCCGGCGGGGTGACCTATGAGATCCTGGTGCCGCCTGCCATCCTGAGAACCCTGGACCGAAACGTCGGAGCCGATGGGCGGGTGCGGATCGTGACCTACCACTATCATCACGTCGAGCCCTCGCGGGCGACGCCGATCCTGGTGGGATTCGCCAATGAGATTGAAAGGGAATTCTTTGAGCGGTTCATCACCGTCTCCGGGATCGGCCCGAGGGCGGCGGTGCGGGCCCTCAAGCAGCCGATCCCGATCATCGCCCGCGCCATCGACGACGGAAACATGGATCTCCTGCGTTCCCTGCCGGGGATCGGACCCCAGCGGGCGAAGGAGATCATCGCCAAGCTCCAGGGGAAGGTGGGGAAGTTTGCCTTGATCCCCGAGGAGGACCACGGTGCGGCCGCCGTCTCGCAGGTGCCGGATGCGGCGGCGGAGGCGCTGGAGGTGCTGCTGCAGCTTCAGTACAAGCGCCAGGAAGCCCAGGCGATGATCAAGAGCGCCTTGAGCCGGCAGCCCGGCCTGACGACGGCGGAGGAGATCTTGAACGAGGTGTATAAGCAGCGGGCGAAGACACCGGAAGGTGTGGGAGGCGGTCTGAGTGGCTGAGGAGAGCGTGCAGAAGACCGCGCAGGCAGCGAGGGAGGTGCTCCTCACGGAGCAGGAGACGGAGGAGGACCGGGTTCTCAATCTGTCGCTGCGGCCGCAGACGCTAGGGGAGTTTGTCGGCCAGGCGGATCTCGTGGAAAATCTCCGGGTGGCCATGCAGGCCGCAAAGCAGCGGCGGGAGCCGCTGGAGCACCTGCTCCTGAGCGGGCCGCAGGGCCTGGGGAAGACCACACTGGCGTACATCCTGGCGCATGAGATGGAGACAAAGATCACCGCCACCTCCGGGCCGGCCATCGAGCGGGCGGGAGACCTCATCGGCATCCTCACCAACCTCGGCGAGGGAGACATCCTGTTCGTGGACGAGATCCACCGGCTGTCCAAGGTGGTGGAGGAGTTCCTCTATCCTGCCATGGAGCAGTTCCAGATTGACTTCGTCATCGACAAGGGGCC
>CAYFHV010000169.1:0-2402 GCA_964343105.1 uncultured Planctomycetia bacterium
GCTCATGGACGACGCCACGGTGCTGGGAGGCCAGCTCTAATGGTAAGGGATGAGAATCCGGTGAAGCGGTTTACCTCCGCGTTCCTGGCGTTGGTCTTCACGCTCTGGAGTGTCGCGCCGGCTTCCGCCGCCGGGCAGGAGCTGCGGAATCAGGGGCCCGCCTCGTCCGAGGTCCGGGGCGGGCTGGAAGAGCGTCTTCTCGGCCCAATCCAGCCGACGGCCACCGGTCTGGAGGAAGCTGCTTCTTATTCGGATCTGATTCGATTGGCCCTGCCCGATGCGGTCGGCCAGCCCGAGGCGGCCGCCTGGACGCATGAGAATTTCCTGGATCTGGCTGCTGTGTTCGGGACGGGAAATGCCCAGCGCTTCATCCGACAGCGGGCTCAGGCGCTTGGGATTTCCGCTCTTCAGGCGGTTCAAGGCCTTCTCCATGCCGACACCCTTCGAGAGTTCCTCGAGAAGGCCGTCCCCCAGGAGGCCCGGGGGACAGGGCAGTCCTACCTGACCGATCCGGGTGATGCGGCCGCGGCTTTTGTGTGGGAGCAGCGCAGCCGAGAACGATATGACGTCCTCTCTTTTGCCGGGGGCACCGGGGACATGACCAACGTGCGGGCCATCCGGATGCACCCTAAAACCAAGGATTGGGAGATTGCGGTTGTTGCTCCCGGTTCCGACAACGGAGGCCGGACGCAGAGGATGGCTGAGGGAGACCCCGGAAAGAAGATCCGGGGCTTGCGCAGTCTCGTTGGGCATCCGGTTTACCGAAGCGCGGACCTGACTGCGATCTTCAAAGGGATGTTTCCCGAGGCTTTTGCCAGAGAGGTGCTGGAACCGAAAGCAGAGGTCTGGTCGGACGGACCGGAGGGGGAATCTTTCAAGGATCGGGTGGTTCGATTGCTTCAACGTTACGTCGCCGGACATCCCGATTGGGAAACCGAAACTCCGGAACTGGTCGGATGGGCGGTAGAGCTGGTCAATGCTGCACGGATCACCGATCACCGCGTGATCGGCCAGGCCTACGGATTGGATACGACCAGCACGCGGCATGCTCTCTTTGACGGGCTTTGGGTTGAGACCGGTGCTTATGCCCAGAAGGCAGGGAGGAAGCTCTCCTCCCCCGATCCTGACCGGTTCGAGGTGGTGCTGTACCTGGTCCAGCGGGCATTCAACATGCCTGTTCGGATGCTGCCCAATTCGGTTGAAGCGCAGGATCTGGTGGCGGTCTGGGGCAGCGGCTACCGCGCCGACGGCCAAGTCAACATCTCCCTCGCACCCGATGAGGCCAAGCTGGATCCCGACACCCACCAGATGACCCGGATCCTGGAGTTCGGGTTCAAGCAGCCGGTGACGGTGTATCCCGGCGTGGTTCAGACGATCCGCCAGATGAAGAAGGGCGGGACGATGTCCGTGATCGGCCCCTCCAGCTGGGTGGTCAGTGCCGGGCCCACGCTGCTGCCGAAGGGGGTGACCGAAGCCCTTCTGGAAAGGCCGGACCTCCCGGTTGTGTTCAATGTGAACTTGACCCGAAACAATGAGACGGCCGGCTGGAGGGCTGCCGATCTGGCCCGGTTCTATGATGACCTGCTCTTCCACCATCTCCTGCCGCCTGAACGTCAGATCTGGATCTTCAATTCCCTCTATCCCGGTTCCCCTTGGATAGGGGAGATGCCTGCGGCCCTTTCCAGCCGGTTGGAGCAGGGATTCCGGGATCTGCGCGTTTCCGGGCAAACATCCGAAGGGGACATCTTCAAGTTCCGGGGCCGTCTCCCTGGGCCGCAGGGACTGGATGCAAAGGAAGATCTCTCCCGGATCGAGCGCTTGCGCCGAGGGGAGGATCCCTCCCAAGCGCTCCAGGGCACCGAGGCAGGAGAGTTCATCTCCAGCGGACGGCGGCTTGTCTTTGTTCCGCTGGCCGAATCCAGATTAGGAGAGGTTTTCATCTCCGGACAACGCAAGGAGATGGAAGGGGTTTATCACGACCTGAGGAATCTAGGCTCCTTCTACGCGGCTCTTGCGGAAAGAATTGAAGGCGGCAAATGGCCCGCCGCCGTCTCGGAACTGGTGGTCCACCCGGCAGGTGCCGAGCTGGTGGATTTGGGCCAGTCGGCCGGCGTCGTCCGCTCCGCGATGCAGGAGCTGGTGGGGACCGATCTCATCCGTGGCCAGCGGTGGCCGGCGAAAGTGCCGCAGATGCTGGGAGTGAGCCCTGAGGAGATCGTCAGCCGATTCGAGAAGACCTGGGCGGCCAGGATGAGAGCGGGCGGCGTGGAGATCCGGAATCCCAAAGCGGTGCGTGGGTACCTGTTCCGGGAGGCGATCCCCTGGCGGATCATTCTGGCCGCCGGCCGGGGAACCCGGGTTTCTCCCGCATCGCTGATTCGCAAGCCGGTGGTCCGGCCCGA
>CAYFHV010000170.1:0-2399 GCA_964343105.1 uncultured Planctomycetia bacterium
CCGATCATCCACCTCCAGCGAAACCGGGCCGTACAGCATCCTCTCGCTGAGCGCCCCGATCAGGGTTGTCTTGGTCGGGTCATCAATCCGGTCCTTGACCGGCTGCGCCCAGGGGCCTGCCAGTCGGATAACGGTGTGGGAGGTTCGAGTGTCTTGAGGTTGCTTCAAGTGGAACCAGGCCAGATTGTTCACCATTGCAACCAGGTAGCGTCGCACCATTGCCCTCTGCCAAGGATCCAGCAAATCAACCTTGGGCACAACAAGATCGAACTGCTGCTCACCCAATCGGTCACGCGTCTGGTCAAGGAGGATCCTCAAAGTGTCAAAACGACCTGGTTCTCCCTCAGCCATTTCCTTAAAATCCTCAAACGTGGCGGTCCAGGCAGGAAGCCAGCGCACGTCCCGAAGCCGGTCGAGCGCATCCCAAGGGCGATCGGCCGGTTCCCCCACCGGAATGGCATAGACAATGGTAGAGATCCACTTCCTTGCCTTTAGATTTCTTATGGACTCCAATGGGAAGTCGTCCTCCACCGAATCGTACAGCATCACATCTCCGCCGCTATCGATCAGAAGAGCGTCTTTAACGCCATGCTTCAAAAGATCCCCTTGCAACTCCTGTAACGTAACTCCCTTCTCCCCTTGCTTCCCCGCGATGATCCGATCAACCACCTTCCCATCGCCGGTAACCCCAATGGCGTGGTGCGGATAGGGATTGCCAATTGTTAAGACAATCTCAAGCTGTGTCAGATCGGCTGGGTTGGGGAAGCGGTATTCGCCGGGCTGGGAGGGCTTGCCGGACACTTCACGATAGCCCTTCGCTCCGCTCAACAGCGTGCGCAGATCATTGACACTGTAAACCGGAGGCGCCTGCCCTTCCTTTTCAGGCCGGCCTTTAAGTGGAACTAGAGTGATGGTGATTGACTTGCCTCTTGCCGCCTCCCTGATAAGGGCAATCCTTTTGCCTGTTTCGCTTGGGCTCTCCCCTTTCCTTGGCTTCAGCTGCTCGTCCCCGATATAAATTCCGCGAAACTTACGATCATACGGGAACTTGAATACACTGCGGAGGTCGTAGATGTAGTCCACCAATTCGCCCATCGGCACACGCTTGCCCTTGCGGATAAGAGGCGGGCCAAAGGTAGCTTCCTCGATCTTATCGGTAATTTCTTCCGCCTGTTGGTTGAGCTTCCTAAAAACCCGGAAGCCTCCCTCCTCTTGCCTATACTCCAAGACCTCTACGGAGAGATGCCCCTTCTTCCAAACCACAACCGAGGGATAATGCCGCTGGGCCAGCGGTTCCTCCGGCAACCGCTTGATCTTTCCCCTGGACCATCCCACAAAGTATTCGTTCGCCTTGAGGTTCCCATTGCCGGTCATCGCAATGACGCGCCAGCCGGGATGCGCCTTCTCCCACGCTTTCACGGCCTCCCGGACAGACCACACCCTGTCACGCAAGGTAACCTCATCAGGGACCGCCTCCCCTCGAGGGATCCCTTTCCTTCCATAGGGGTAGCCGGGTTGCACACTTAGGCTTACCTTGACGAGGGAAGGATCCACGAGGGAAGGATCCACCGTCAAACTTAGCGCGCGGGGGGCATTCCCTGGCAGTTGGGCTTCCGGTGTTTCCGTAAGGTATCGCCGGAGAGATGCCGCCTCCCATCGTCCTGGTACTGGTACTCGAGCGGCAGCTCCATGGACCAGAAAGGTCTTCCGGGCTTGTCCGGCCATCCGGTCGGACAAGTATCGAAAGAGAGCCTCTTCCCAGTTTGGAGCGAGCAAATAGGTGGCATCCTTGAGCGCCGGGTCTTCAGAGAACCAGGTTCCCAAGGGAACCTTCCCTGTCACTGGAATGATCTTGCTTTGAAAGACCGAGGCCACGCCAGCTCGGACTGCGTCCACCCAGCGCTCCGGGATAAAGACGGCCTCGATCAGCTGAGGATCCAACCGCTCGAAGCCAAGGGCAGAACGGGCCTCAAGCTTTGCCCGCTGGGACAAGGTTTCGTAACTTTCGTCCGTGCTCATCAGGACCAGCGCGGCGCGTTCTAATCTCTGCTCCACCGCTTCCCGTCCAATCACCCGCACTTCCGAGTCCATGAACATCCAATGGGTTTCGGCGATTACGACGACAGGAGAGATAAGGGAGGATCCTCGCTCTCCATAGAGTGGAGCGTCTGCATTCAGTAAAAGCCGAACCTCATTTCGCAGATACTCCTGATAGCTTGGAAACCGCGGATCCAATGGCGCTTGGGGCCCTTGGAGCGGCCTGGCCACAACCCAAGCAAGATCATCTGTTATTTCCCCCGCACCGGGAAGTCCGTCTGGACCTCTTCCTCTAGAGACACCCTGTTCTCGGGCGGCCTTTTCGCTCAGGATCCCACGCTGGAAAATCGACGTCACCACTC
>CAYFHV010000171.1:0-2397 GCA_964343105.1 uncultured Planctomycetia bacterium
GAGCTGTCGTTTCTGCGCGCGGTGGAGGAGGTTCTGATCCGACAGCCTCCGAAGACCGGGCTCCCAGAGGACTTCGAGCATTTTGAATTGCTGACCCGGTCTAGCTTGGAAGAGGTCTTCAGCACCTACCGGCGCATGCACAGGCAGATGAGTTTTTCGGAGGTCCTTCGCCGAAGGTGGTTCCCGACGCACTTCCTCGAGGAAACCCTCCGCGCCTGGGAAGCGGTCGGCGCAGCCGCGAGCCAGCCCGCGGCAGTTGAGGCGCGCCGGCCGCTCCTCGTGGCCTTCTATGACCCCAGCACTTTTCACGGGATGCTCCTGCCGGCGCGGGGCGGTCAGCGGTTCCTGGTCTTCGTGCGCACGGAGGATGAGGCGCGAGAAGTTCGTGTGCTGCTGGCTGGAGGGCACGTTGCTCCGGATCACGCCCAGATTCACGTGGTATCGGATATGGAGCAGGACCGGGCGACGATTGCCGGGCCTCTGGCCTCAGAGCATGAGATCCATTGGGTGGATCCGACGCGGTCCGACTGGCTGGAGCAGCTGACCGGGAAGCTGAGGGAATACGGTGTGACGCTGACCGGGGACGTGACCGGCGCCCTGCTCGCCGGAGAGCGGTACTTCAGCCGGTTCCTGTAAACCGCTGGGGGTCGTGCCGCGCCTCGAAGGCGGCGATCTCCCCCTCACGCTTGAGCGTCAGGCCGATCTCATCCAATCCGTGGATGAGGTGTTCCTTCACCGCCGGATCGATCTCGAAATGGAAGGAGATCTCCTCCGGCAGGTGCAGGGTCACCCGCTGGCGGTCCAGATCCACCGTCGCTTCGAGGCTCTCGTAGCGTCCCGTCATCTGAAAGAGCTCCTCGACCTCCGCTTCCTGGAGTTCCACCGTGAGCAGCCCGTTCTTGGACGCGTTGTTCCTGAAGATGTCGGCGAAGGAAGGGGCCACGACCGCCTGGAAGCCGTACTGTTGAACGGCCCAGACGGCGTGCTCCCGGGAGGAGCCGCAGCCGAAGTTCCGGCGGGCAGCGAGGATTGTGGCGGTGCGAAAACGGGGCTGGTTGAGCTCGAACCGGGGGTTGAGTTTTCCATCCGGCAGGTATCGCCAGTCGTAGAAGAGGGATTCCCCAAAGCCGGTGCGGGCGATTGATTTCAGGAACTGCTTGGGGATGATCTGATCGGTGTCCACGTTGGCCCGATCCAGCGTGGCGATGAGTCCCCGATGCGATTGAAAAGGGCTCACGACCAGCTCCGGATGTCAACGAAATGTCCCGCGAGGGCGGCGGCCGCGGCCATCTCTGGGCTCACCAGATGAGTTCGGCCGCCCTTCCCCTGCCGGCCCTCGAAGTTTCGGTTGGACGTGGAGGCGCACCGCTCGCCCGGCTTGAGCTGATCCGGATTCATCCCGAGGCACATGCTGCAGCCGGATTGACGCCAGTCGCATCCGGCCGCCTTGAAGATCTCATCCAGCCCTTCCGCTTCCGCCTGGGCGCGGACCTGCTGGGAGCCAGGAACGACAAGCACGCGCACGCTCGAGGCCACCTTCCGGCCGCGAAGGATCTTGGCCGCCGTCCGCAGATCCTCGATCCGGGCGTTGGTGCAACTTCCGATGAAGACGGCATCCACCCGGATCCCGGTGATCGGGGTGCCCGGGACAAGCCCCATGTACGCCAGCGCCTGCTCCACATCCTTGACGCCGTAGCCGGGCACATCCGCCGGTGCAGGGACCCGGCCGGTCACGTCGGTGACCATGCCGGGGTTGGTGCCCCAGGTGACCTGCGGGGCGAGCTGCGAGCAGTCAATCGTCACCGATCGGTCAAAGGCGGCGTCCGGGTCGCTCGGCAGACTCTTCCAGAAGGAGATGGCCTGCTCCAGCGCCCTCCCTTTCGGCGCGAATGGCCGGTTCCCTGAGCCGATGTAGTTGAAGGTGGTCTCGTCCGGTGCCATCATCCCGGCCCGGGCGCCCGCCTCGATGGACATGTTGCAGATCGTCATCCGGGCCTCCATGGAGAGGCGCCGGACCGCCTCGCCCGTGTACTCGAAAACCGTGCCGGTCCCGCCCGCCGTTCCGATCGTGCCGATGAGCTTGAGGATCATGTCCTTGGAGCTGACGTGCGGGGGCAGGGTGCCGGCGAACTCCACCCGCAGCGTCTTCGGCTTCTTCTGGGTGAGGCACTGGGTCGCCAGGACATGCTCCACCTCGGAGGTCCCGATCCCGAAGGCGAGCGTCCCGAAGGCCCCGTGGGTGGAGGTGTGCGAATCTCCGCAGACGACGGTGGTTCCGGGCAGGGTGAGCCCCAGCTCGGGCCCGATGATGTGAACAATCCCCTGCTTGTCGGAGCTCAGATCATACAGGGGGATCCCGAACTGCCGGCAGTTCTTGGCCAGGGCCTCCACCTGCGC
>CAYFHV010000172.1:0-2357 GCA_964343105.1 uncultured Planctomycetia bacterium
TGGGGGTTTGCCGCGGTCCCCTGCCTCTTCATGATGATCATGACGCTCTGGGCCCTGGTTACGCTGCTGAGGGGATGGCTCATCCGGCTCCAGGCCGGCGGTCCCTGGCTGGATCCGACCGCCGTGGCGGCCCTGCTCCTCCTGGCGCTGGCGGCGAGTCTCATCCGGGAAGGATGGAGGCAGTGGTGAAGGGCGGTTTCAAGCGGACGGCAAAATATCGCGGGGCGGTGGAGATCGTCCGGGCGCTGCAGAAGGCGGGGCACGAGGCGCTGCTGGTCGGCGGCTGCGTGCGGGACCTCTTGATGGGGCGGCCTCCCAAGGACTTTGATGTGGCCACCAGCGCCCGCCCGGAGGCGGTGGCCCGCCTTTTCAAGAGGACCATCCCCGTGGGGGTGCAGTTTGGGGTGCAGATGGTTCTGCGGGGGAAGATCCCGTATGAGGTGGCCACCTTCCGGACCGATCGGGAGTACCGCGACGCCCGGCATCCGGATGTCGTCATCTTCTCCACGGCGAAGGAGGATGCCCTGCGGCGGGACTTCACCGTGAACGGCCTCTTCTACGATCCGCTCGGGGACAAGGTGATTGATTACGTCAGCGGGCGGGAGGATCTGAAGCGGCACCTCGTCCGCGCGATCGGGGATCCGGCCCGCCGCTTTGCAGAGGATCGCCTGCGCATGCTCCGGGCGGTCCGGTTCGCCGCGGTGCTGGATTTCCAGCTCGATGGCAGGACGCTCGAGGCCATCCTCCGGGAGCCCGAGGAGATCCGGAAGGTGAGCCCCGAGCGGATCCGGGATGAGCTGGTCCGGCTCTTCACCGGGCCGCATCCCGGGCGGGGGTTGGAGCTGCTGGACGAGACCGGGCTCCTGCGCGTGGTTCTACCGGAGGTGGCCAAGATGAAGGGGGTGGCCCAGCCGCCGGAGTTCCATCCGGAGGGGGATGTCTTTGTCCACACGAAGCTGGTGCTCGATCAGCTCCCCAGCGGCTCGGCGATCGTGGCGATGGGGGCCCTCCTGCATGACGTGGGCAAGCCCCCCACCTTCCGGATCGCCGAGCGGATCCGGTTCGACGGCCACGACCGGGTGGGCAGGAGGATGACCGAGGCGATCTGCCGGCGGCTCCGCTTCTCGAACGCGGAGACCGGGGCGATCGCCGAGCTCGTCGGCGATCACATGCGCTTCAAGGACGTCCGGCAGATGCGGCTCTCGACCCTCAAGCGCTTCATGCAGTTGGCCACCTTCGAGGATCAGCTCAAGCTGCACCGGGCCGACTGCCTCGCCTCTCACGGGGATCTCTCCAACTGGCGGTTCCTCCGGAAGAAGCTTAAACAGCTTCCGAAGGAGGAGATCAGGCCGAAACCGCTCATCAACGGGCACGACCTGCTTCGCCTGGGCTACCCTCAGGGGCCGGCGATCGGGACGATCCTCAAATCGGTGGAGGAGAAGCAGCTGGAAGGGGAGCTCACCTCCAAGGCCGAGGCCCTGGCGTGGGTGAGCGAGGCCTTCCCTCCGCGATGACGCGGCGCGCGGGGCGGTCCGTCGCGCTGTGGGGCCTGTGGGGCGCGGCGCTCCTGTCGATCCCCGGCTGGGTCGGGGTGGGGCTTTCGACAGCGGTCATGTGCCTGGCGATGGTGCCGGTTTGGCTTCTCCGGCCGTGGCTGGATCCGGAGAGGCGGCTGCTGCACCGGATCGCTTCCCGCTGGGGCGGGATGCTGGTGGGCATGCTGCCCGGCCGGCGGGTGGAGGTCATCGGAAAGGAGCATCTGCCGGGCAGGAAGCCGGCGATCCTCATGGCGAATCATCAGAGCTACGTGGATGTGCCGCTCCTGTTCGATCTTCCGCTCCAGTTCCGGTGGGTGGCGGATGAGGCGCTCTTCCGGATTCCGTTCCTCGGGTGGGGGATGCGGATGGCCGGCTACGTTCCGGTGCGGCGGGGGGATGCGCGGTCCGGTCGGCGGGCGCTGGAGCAAGCCAGGCGCTGGCTGGGCAAGGGAATCTCCGTCTTCGTCTTCCCGGAGGGGACGCGCAGCCACACCGGCCTCCTGGGCCGGTTCCAGAGCGGCGGATTCCGGCTTTCCGTGGAGACGGGCACCCCCATTGTCCCGGTGGTGGTGTGTGGGACCCGGCAGCTCCTGCCCCGCGGCGGATGGGTCTTCCGTCCCGGGAGACCTCTGCGGGTTCAGATCCTTCCGCCGATCACGCCGGGCCCTCCGCCGCGATCTCTGCGCCGGCTTCTGTCACGGGTGCGAGGTGAGATGAACCGGCAGTACGCGCGTATGCTCCCGGAGATGAAGGGGTGAAGGGGCTGCAGCGATGAAGGCGAGGCCACGGCCGAAGATCGGTGTGGTCCTGGCCGGTCAC
>CAYFHV010000173.1:0-2349 GCA_964343105.1 uncultured Planctomycetia bacterium
CTCGCCCGTTCCATTTTGATCGGCATGAACCTTCTCAAGCAGGATGCCATGCAGGCTCACCGTCAGGGAGAGCCCTTTCTGTTTCAGGCGGTGGGGAGCTGGAATCGGCCCGAGCTGCTTTTCGCCTCGACCTTCTACCGCGTCCGGATCCAGCCCCGCGGGGAGGGCGGCCGATGAGCCGGCTTCTCCTGCTCGGGCTCGGATGCCTCTTCCTGGTCGGGTGCCGGGGCGGCTTCGCGACGATTGAGCGGCCCAAGGGGGAGATTGGCCTGAGGCCGCCGGAGGTTTCCAAGACGGTGATCCGGGTGGATCCGGCCACCGCCTCCCTGTCGAAGGAGGGGATTGACGTCACCATCCGGTTCGCCAGCCCCGACGACCTGAAGGCCTTCTTTGCCAAGAAGGAGATCTTCGGGAACCTGGCGGGCGGAAACCCCTATCCCCCGGACACGATGGTCTTCTATGTGAAGGTGGCCAACCACAGCGGGAAGAAGGTTTTCATCAACCCCGAATGGTTCGTTCTGATCGACAACCTCAACATCCAGTACTCGGAGCTTTCGCCGGACAACATCTCCTCCCTCTATGAGGCGAAGGCCAGCGTCTGGTCCTTTGCCAAGACGACCGGCGACATGGCGCCCGGTCCCTACGGCGCCCCGCTGAAGGTGGCCGGCTCGCTCGGGTCCGGGGGAGGCCGGAAGCTGCACTACCTGATGAAGCAGGTCCGGCTGGCGCCGGGCTATGTTCACCCGGGGATTGCCTACGACGGTTACGTGGCCTTCCCGCGGCCCCATCCCCAGGCCACCTCCGTCCGGTTGCTCCTCGACAACATCAAGACCGACTTCAACCCAGCGGATCTGCCGTCCAATGCCGTCCATTTTGAGTTCCCCCTCGCCATCGAGCAGAAAGAGGAGAAGGAAAGCGCCCCGGCCCCGGCCAGCCCCTGATCTCTCGTTCCTCGGCGCGCTCAACGAAGAACAGAGGGAAGCGGTCCTGACCGGGGGGCCCCTGGTGGTCCTGGCAGGGGCCGGGACCGGAAAGACCCGCGTCATCGCCAGCCGGATCGCCGCCTTGCTCCAGAGGAAGTCGCTGCCGCCCGACCGGATCCTCGCCCTCACCTTCTCCCGCAAGGCCGCCCAGGAGATGCTGGAGAGGGTGGAGTCCCTGTGCGGAAGCGCAGCAGCGGATGTGGGGGTCTACACCTTCCACGGTTTCTGCCACCGCTTCCTGCAGGATCATGCGGTGGAATTGGGGCTGCCCTCCCGCCTGCGGCTCCTGGATCAGATCGAGGCATGGGATTTCTTCCGACGGCTTCTACCGGAGCTGCGGCTCGCCATCCACTTCAACCTGTCGGATCCCACCGGATCCATTGATGGGTTCCTCCGCTTCATCCACCGGGCCAAGGACGAGCTGGTGAGCCCCGAGGAGTACGCTGCACACGCCCGGGGCCTGGGCGACCCGGGGGCCGCGGCCCGGGCCGAGGAGGTGGCCCGCGTTTTCCGTCTCTACCAGGAGCGGATGAGGAGGGCGGGGAAGATGGACTTCGGGGATCTCATCGCGGAGACCCTGCGGGCGTGGAGGGCCCGTCCCGCCCTCCTGGCAGAACTGCGAGGGCAGTTCCAGGCGATCCTGGTGGACGAATTCCAGGACACGAACGTCGGGCAGATCGAGCTTCTCAAGCAGATGGCCGGGACCGGTGAGCGGCTGTGCGTGGTGGGCGACGATGATCAGGCGATCTACCGGTTCCGGGGCGCCTCCTATGCCAGCTTTCATCTCCTCAGGCAGATCTACCCCACGCTGCGGACGGTTCACCTGACCAAGAACTACCGCTCCACCGCCACCATCCTCTCGGTCGCAGGGGCGCTCATACGGCGCAACGAGGCGGACCGTTACGATCCCGGAAAGGTGCTGCGGCCGGAGAATCCGGAAGGCCCCGTGGTGGAGGTTCTCTTCTGCCCGGGGGATGCCGAGGAGGCCCGGGCGGCTGCGGAGCGGATCGAAGCGTGGGCCAGGCGACAGGCCGCGGAGGGGAAGCCCCTCCGGGAGATCGCCGTCCTGTATCGGGCCCACGCTCAACGTCGCCATCTCCTGGAGGAGCTGCGGCGCCGCGGGATCCCCTTTTCGGTGCGCGGCGGGATCTCCCTGCTCGACCAGCCCGAGATGCGGGACCTGGAGGCGTACCTCCGGGTCCTGGCGGATCCGGAGGACTCGCAGGCGATGTTTCAGGTGGTGAGCCATCCGGCCTGGGGGATCCCCTCAGAAGAGCTGGTTGCAATCGGGCGATCGGCGAAGGAGAGGGAGCTCCCCTTGGAGCGGGCGCTGAGGGACCTGGAGGGCTCGGCTCTTTCCGAGACG
>CAYFHV010000174.1:0-2314 GCA_964343105.1 uncultured Planctomycetia bacterium
ATCAACTGCCGTATGGCGTCGAAGATGGAATGGATCTTCTCGTCGTGATTCGCCAGCTGATGCTCCAACTCCGCCAGCTTCTCAGCCAAACCCCGGCGAGTCGCTAGGATCCGCCGCAGTCGCACAAACGCCCGCATGATGGCGATGTTCGCCTGGATGGCGCGCTTACTTCGGAGAACGCTCGAGAGCATCGCGACACCTTGCTCTGTGAAGGCATAGGGATTTGCTCTTCGAAGCCCGCCCCAACTTGAAGTCACAAATTGTGACTTCAAGTTCTCAAACTCCTGATCCCTCAACTGGAACATAAAGTCCTGCGGAAATCGTTCGACGTTGCGTTTGACAGCCTGCATGAGAACCTTAGGTTCCACTCCATAGAGCTCCGCTATTTTAGGGATTATACAAAGAGATCGGGAATGGGCGCGATCGCCGTGGCGAACCGGCCCAACGTTGCGTCCGCCCGCCGCCCGTGGGAAACTAGTGGGCATGTCGAAGCAGCTCCTCGCCGCCTCCGCCCTGACCGGCCTGGCCTGGATGCTGGGCGGGTGCTTCAGCTCCAGCTACAACGTGGCCACCGAACGGCAGGAGACCCTCTTCATCTCCACCGACCGGGAGATCGCCATCGGGGAGTCGGTCGCCCGGCGTGTGGAGGAGGAGTTCGCCCCCGTGCGGGATCCCAAGCTCCTGGCGCAGGTGGATCGGGTGAGTGCCCGGATCGCGGCGGTGGCGGATCGGAAGGACCTCTCCTACCGCTTCTCAGTCGTCGAGATGCCGGAGGATCAGCCGAACGCCTTTGCCCTGCCGGGCGGGCCGGTCTATGTGACCCGCGCCCTGTTTGATCTGGTGGGATCGGATGATGAGCTGGCGGCGGTCTTAGCCCATGAGGTGGGACACATCGTGGCGAAGCATGCCG
The DNA here is from genome assembly GCA_964343105.1 of uncultured Planctomycetia bacterium. Taxonomy (GTDB): domain Bacteria; phylum Omnitrophota; class Gorgyraeia; order 1-14-0-20-64-10; family 1-14-0-20-64-10; genus CAYFHV01. The sequence goes on from CAYFHV010000174.1 coordinate 911, forward strand.
TGAAGCGGCTGCAGGGGGCGGTGGGTCTGCAGCTCTTGGAGCTGCTGGCTGCCGGGACGGGAGCGGTCGACGGCCGCACCCGGCAGGGGATGGACCTGGCCTTCACCTCGCTGCTCCTCGAATACTCGCAGGCCGATGAGCTGGAGGCGGATCGGCTCAGCGTCAAGTACCTGAAGGCCGCCGGCTACGATCCCCTGGCGGCCATCCGTTTCATGGAGAAGCTAAGGGATTACTCCTTCCGGGAGCCCCTGCGCCGTCATTCCTACTTCCGGACGCACCCCTACTTCGCCGACCGGATCGGCAAGATCCGGCAGCAGTCGGAAGGACAGATCACCTTCGATGACTACATCAATGTCCGCTAGGGCCGAGCGTCTGCGCCCCCTCCTTTCCTTTACTGTGCGGGCGGCCGTCACCCTTCTGGCGCTCTGGTGGATCTTCCGGTCCGTGGATGTGGGCGCGCTCGCCCGGGGCGTGCGGGAGGCGGATCGCGGCTGGATGATCGCAAGCATCGGCATCTTTTTCCTGGCCCAGTTCGCCTGCATCGCCCGCTGGGCTCTCCTGGTCCCCTCCCATCCCGCGGTGCGGTGGCCGTTCCTGACCCGCTCCTTCTTCGTGGCCTCCTTCTTCAACACCCTCCTGCCGACCACGGTGGGAGGGGATGTCGTCCGCAGTTACGACCTCATCCGCGCCACGGGCCAGTGGCGGAGCGCCCTGGCCTCGGTCCTGATGGACCGGCTGATCGGTTTCTTCGGATTCATCCTGCTCGCCCTGGCGGCCTGGATGGCCCTGCCCGCCGCGCGGGAGGATCCGGTGATCCGGTCCTCCTTCTTCGCGTTCCTCGCGGTGGTCGCGGTGACCTTCTCCGTGCTGTGCTCCCGCCGCATGTGGAACGGAATGCTGCGCCCCTTCTCCCGGATCGGCCTGGGGGCCCTGGGATCACACGCGAAGCAGTTTCAGGAAAGCTTGCTGGAGTACTTCAAGCGGCCGAGGCAGCTGGCCGCCGCGTTCGTCGTCTCCCTGGGGGTGCAGCTTCTGGCCATCCTCGTCTTCGCGGCGGTGTCCAGCGCGCTGAGGCTGCCCATCCCCTTCCTCTTCATGATGCTCGTGGTTCCGCTTCTCATCACCATCTCGCAGCTCCCGATCTCCCTGAACGGCCTGGGAATCCGCGAGGGAGCCGCCGTCCTCCTCCTTCAGAGGATCCAGGTCCCGGCAGAGCAGGCCCTGGCCCTCTCCCTCATCTGCGCGGCCATTCCCCTCACCTCCGCGATCATCGGCGCCTTCATCTTCCTGACCCGGCGGAAGAAGAAGCGGTAAGAGCCGGCTCTAGAGCCCCCTTCCAAACCTCCCGCGGCCGCGCTGGGCTCAAATGCGAGCAGCGCAAGGAGCGAGGAGGAGGCGTATCAT
>CAYFHV010000175.1:0-2303 GCA_964343105.1 uncultured Planctomycetia bacterium
CTGGTGGAGGGACCAGGCGCTGTGGGCCCTGGCGCTGGTGGGGGTTGTGCTGCTGGGTGGCCGGTGGTGGCCGGCGGTGGCGCACGCCCTCTGGGGCTACCTAGCCCGGGCGGGCTGGGCAGTCGGGCTTGGCCTGCTGATCGGTGGGGTCGTGGATCACTTCGTTCCGAAGGAGTACATCTCCCTGTGGCTCACTGGCCATCACCGCCGCGTGGTCCTGGCCTCGGCGGGGCTGGGGTTCCTCGCCAGCTCCTGCAGCCACGGGTGTCTGGCCCTCTCCATGGAGCTGTATAGGAAGGGGGCCTCCGTCCCTGCGGTGATCACGTTCCTGCTGGCCAGCCCCTGGGCGAGCATGTCGCTCACCCTGCTCATCATCAGTCTCATGGGCTGGAATGGGGTCTGGATTGTCCTCATGGCGCTTCTGGTTGCAGCAACGACCGGGTTCGTCTTTCAGCGCCTGGAGCAGAAGGGGCTCGTCGGATCGAACCCGCACACGGTGCCGGTGCAGGCCGGTTTCTCGATCCGGAAGGATCTGGGACGCCGGTTCAGCCAGCGGCGATGGGATCTTCCCACCCTGCGGGCAGACGTCCGGGGCGTGGCCCGGGGGACCTGGGAGCTGGCGCAGATGGTGCTGCTCTGGGTGGCCGTGGGGTTCACCGTGAGCGCGGTCCTGGGCGCCGTGATCCCACAGGGCTGGTGGTCCCGATTCCTGGGGCCCACGCCGCTGGGCTTGCTCGCGACCCTGGGGGTGGCCACGCTCTTCGAGGTCTGCTCCGAGGGAACGGCCCCCCTGGCAGTGGAGCTGTACCGCAGGACCGGCGCGCTGGGCAACGCCTTCGGCTTCCTCATGGGCGGAGTGGTCACCGACTTCACGGAGCTCTCGATGCTGTGGGGCAACCTGGGGCCGCGGGCGGTGGGATGGCTCCTGCTGGTGACGTTGCCGCAGGTGTTCATCTTGGGGATGATCATGAACCTCCTCGGGGCGAGGTAAGAAAGGGGCTGGAGGTGACTGAACGATGCCGATGATTACCGTGGATCTGTTCGAAGGGCGGACGCGCCAGCAGCGGGCCGATTTCGCCAAGGCGGTCACGCAGGCGGCTGTGGAGATCCTGAAGGCGCCGGAAGAGCAGACCTGGGTGGTGTTCCGGGAGCATGTGATCTCTTACTGGGCGATGGGAGGCAAGCTCTGCGATGGGGAGTGAGCTGAACCTTCTCACTGCGGCGGCAGCCGGGCTAGTTTCCTTCCTGTCACCTTGTGTCCTTCCGCTCATCCCGGGATACATTTCCTTTGTCTCGGGCATCTCGCTCCAGGATCTTCAGGCGGGCCAGAGCCGGGACGCGCTGCGCAGGGCCTTCGCGAGCAGTCTCTGGTTTGTCCTGGGATTCACGCTGGTCTTCGTGGCGATGGGGGCCTCCGCCACGGCGCTGGGGACAATCCTGGTCCAGCGGCTCTCGGCATTGCGGGTGGTGGCCGGTGTCATCATCGTCATTCTCGGCCTTCACCTGACCGGCCTCATCCGGATCCCGTTCCTCCAGTACGAGAAGAAGCTCGAGGTGAAGCGGCGGCCGCTCACCTCCATCGGCGCCCTCCTCGTCGGGGTCGCCTTCGCCTTCGGGTGGACCCCCTGCATCGGCCCGATCCTGGCCGGGATCCTGGCCCTGGCCTCGACCCAGGAGACGATCCTCCAGGGGATGATCCTGCTGGCGGTCTACTCGATGGGTCTGGGGATTCCCTTCCTGCTGACGAGCGTCGGGGTGGAGAAGTTTCTGCAGCTCTTCTCGGCGTTCCGGCGCTATCTTCGCATGGTGGAGGTGGCAAGCGGCCTGCTGCTGCTGGCGATCGGCGTCCTCATCATGACCAACCGCCTGGCCCTCTTGTCGGGGTATCTGACGTTCTTCAACCGTTTCGCGCTCTAGAGGAGGAAAGATGAAGAAGCTGGGGATTGCGCTGGTCATCCTCGTTTTGGCGGGTATCGTCGTCTACGGCACCACCAGGCCCGGCAAGCCGGCCGGCTCCGGAGCGGCGTCGACCGGGCCCGGGGTTGCGAAGGGCCGATGGGCCGCTCCGGATTTCAACCTCACCGACCTGAGCGGACAGCCGCTGAAGCTGTCGGCCCTGCGGGGGAAGGTGGTCCTTCTCGATTTCTGGGCGACCTGGTGCCCGCCCTGCGTCGCCGAGATCCCGCACTTCGTGGATCTCCACGCCCAGTACAAGGGCAAGGGGTTCGAGATCGTCGGGCTTTCCCTCGACGAGGGTGGGCCGCCCACCGTCCGGCCGTTCCTGCAATCCCACCGGGTGAAAT
>CAYFHV010000176.1:0-2301 GCA_964343105.1 uncultured Planctomycetia bacterium
CTTTATCAAGCTGGATACTCAGGGGGCTGAGCCATGGATCATTCGGGGGATGGAAGAGACTTTAGGCCGAGCCGACGATGTCATTCTGTGGAGCGAGGTGACCGATTTTACCCTGAGGTCCGCCGGTTCCTCTGTCGATCAGTACCTGGGCTTGCTGAAGGACCTCGGGTTTGCACCGGTGGATCTCTTTGACGGCTTGCGGGAAACAAGCTGGGACATCACGCGGGATTCTCGAGCAACGATGAAAGATTATTGTTTCCGACGCCTCAGATCCGATGCCAGTCGGTTTGAAATGGGCGAACGGTCTCATGAGAGTCGATACGTTTCCCCGCGCTGAGCAGGTTTCGGTTGCTGTCCTGGGGACCGGCAGCATCGGGATGAGGCACCTGAAGATCCTGGGCCAGATGGACCGGGTTCGTCCCGTGGCGATCCCTGTTCGGCCGGAACGTTCTCGTCGGTTGGAAGCCGATGGGGTTCCCTGTGTCAAGGACTGGGAAAATGCCCTTCAACAGGGGATCACCCATGCCGTCATTGCTACCGATACGGGCAGACATGTGGAGGACGGCATGGCCGCCGTGGGCTGTGGGTTGGACGTGTTGATCGAAAAGCCTTTGTCCATGAATGCCCGGGAAGCTCGGACGCTGTGTGCCAGGGCAACGCAGCTTAACCGCCGGCTTTTTGTCGGCTGCGTCCTGCGGTTCTCAGAATCCCTGAGTCAATTTCGAGGATGGCTGAAGGAAATCGGACGGCTTCATGCGGTGCGGATTGAGTGCCGCTCGTATCTTCCCGATTGGCGTCCGGGACGAGACTATCACGACTCTTATTCTTCTCGGGCCGATGAAGGAGGGGTCTTAAGGGATCTCATTCATGAGGTGGATTATGCCGGATGGATTTTTGGATGGCCTAAAACAATCCAGGCCCGGTTGAGGAACTTAGGTCGGCTGGGAATTGCCGCGGAGGAGATGGCGGATCTGATGTGGGAAAGCGCGGAAGGGGCGACGATCTCAATCGGGCTGGATTATCTTACTCGGCCAACGCGCAGGCAGATGATCGCCTCCGGTGAGCGAGGCACCCTGGAATGGGATGGGGTGGCTCAGACGGTAAGATTGGCTGTGGCCGGATCTCCCATCCAGGAATTGAAGTCATCGCAGGGGAGGGACGGGATGTTTTTGGCGCAGGCCCGCGCCTTCCTTCAAGCCGACGGCGATGCGGATCTGGATTGCCGTCTGGCGACCGGTGAGGAGGGGGTCAGGGCGCTGGCTGTCTGCGATGCAGCCCGGCGCGCCTCGGCGAACCTCCGTGAGGAGCAGGTGGAGGCCTTATGAGTCGAGAGTCAGGACTCTTGGCAGTGATTCCGGCTCGAGGGGGATCGAAGGGTCTGCCTGGCAAGAATCTACGGCTCTTCGCGGGGCTTCCCCTCATTGCCCATTCCATCCTCTTTGCCAAGAGCTGCCCGGAGATCGGCCGGGTCATTGTTTCCACCGACTCCAGTGAGATTGCCAAGGTGGCGCAGGAGTATGGGGCTGAGATTCCTTTCATGAGACCGGCGGAGCTTGCGCGGGATGAAACACCCCTGTGGGCAGTTGTGCGGCACGCCCTTTTGGCCTTGGAAGGGAAGGAGGGGCCCCGATACGATGCCTTGCTCCTTCTCGACCCCACGTCGCCGGCTCGAGAGATGAAGGATGTCAAAGTCCTTGCAGAACGCCTTCGAGGCGCACAAGAAGCCGACGGAATCATCTCTGTGACGCGGCCCAGCTTCAATCCAATCTGGCATTGTGTTGTGGAGAGGGAAGGTTGGATGGAGGATCTCTTTCCGGAGGGCTCCTTTTTTGACAGGCGGCAGGATCTGCCCAAGGTTTACCGGATTGACGGCTCCTTCTATCTCTGGCGCACACAGTTTGTCCGAAGCCGCGAGGAGTCGTGGCGAAGGGGCGGGCGCTACCTCCTCCACGAGATTCCCGAGATTCGTGCCTGGTCCTTCGACACGAAGGAGCAGTTTGAGCAGGCGGAGCACCTCGTGAAGAACGGCAAGGTCCGTTTCTTATGGCTGGAGGATCATAAAGCCCCATGCGCCCGCTGAAGGATTTGATGGATCTCTCCGGCCGGAGGGCCCTCGTGACAGGAGGGGCAGGCCACATTGCGCTGGCGGTGGCGCAAGGGCTGCGTGAAGCGGGGGCGAAGCTCATGCTCCTGGATCTCGATGCCAAGGCGCTCCAATCGAGGGCCCTTCGTTTGAGAGAGCAGGCGGGAAAGGCAGCGGTGGAGTGGCTTGCCTGCGATTTGAAAGATGAAGGAGAGACA
>CAYFHV010000177.1:0-2289 GCA_964343105.1 uncultured Planctomycetia bacterium
AAGCTCATCGCCGCGCAAGCGGAGCATGGCCCACTTGACGGGGCAGGCCCCCTCTAGTATACTTTCAGGTAGGAGGAAATTCCGACATGACCGTACACGTGGGATCCAAGCATCAAGTCACTTTGCCGAAGGAGATTGTCCGCAAGGCGCATCTGGCGCCGGGCGATCCGCTGGAGGTGGTCTGTGAGGGGGACGCCATCATCCTGCGCCCCCAAATCCATGTTCCCAGGGAACAGGCCTACTTCTGGACTCGAGAGTGGCAGGCGGGGGAACGGGAGGCGGACGAAGAGATCCGAGCCGGAAGGGTGCGCGGGCCATTCCGCACCGTCAAGGAGATGAAGCGTTCCCTTAAGACTGCCAAGCGATGAAGCCCCGCTTCGCGGGACTCTCCTGGACAGAAACGCAGATGAAGCCCCGCTTCGCGGGACTCTCCTGGACAGAAACGTAGATGAAGCCCCGCTTCGCGGGACTCTCCTGGACAGAAACGTAGATGAAGCTGCTCTTCACGGAGCGGTTTCGGCGCGATTACCTGCGTTTGCCTTCCAACATCCAAGATCAAGTCGACCAGAAACTCGATCTGCTCCTCGCAAACTCGAGGCACCCCTCCCTACAGGTCAAAAAGATGCAGGGCACGGCCGGCATCTGGGAGCTTCGGGTCACTCAGGGGTACCGGTTGACCTTCCAGATCGAAAAGAGCGGTTACCTCCTCCGAAAGGTCGGGACGCACGACATTTTGAAACAGCCCTAGCTGATTGGGCTCTTTGCCTGAACAGTGGAGGTGACTTTTCCCAGCTCTTCCAGAGCCGCGCGGGCCGCACGCTCGCTGGCGCCGGGCTGGCCCAGACTGCCGCGCAGCTTCTCCAATGCCTGCTGCATCTGGCGGCGAGTGTCGGCGGAGACCCACAGTGATTCGGCGGCCACGGCGATCGCCCGGGGGTTGGCGCGGTGCTGGATGAGCTCCGGGACGATCTTCTCGCCCGCCACCACGTTGACCAGGCCGATGAAAGGGATCCGGATCAGGGCGCGGGAGATCCAGTAGGTCGGCCAGGAGGTCCGGTAGACGATCACCATGGGCCTGGCCAGCAGCGCACATTCGAGCGTGGCGGTGCCGGAGGCGACCAGCACCAGATCGCAGGCGTGGATGCCGTCGTAATCCCAGCGCTCGAGCACCTTCGGCAGCAGGGAAGAACGGTCCAGGATCTTTCGGTACGTCTCCCACGGCAGGTGTGGCGCCTTGATGAGAAGGAAGCGGGTCGTCGAGGGGAGGAGTTCCCTCAGCCGCTCGCCGGCGGCCAGAAGGGGAGGCAGAATCTTCCGGATCTCCCCCTCGCGCGATCCGGGCAGCAGGCCGATCACCGGCAGGCCGTCAGCCAGTCCCAGCCGCTCCAGCGCCTCGGCGCGGGGCAGGGTGGGCCGCACCAGATCCAGCAGCGGGTGCCCCACGAACGTGACGGGAACACCGTTCTTCTCGTACAGCCCTTTCTCGAACGGGAAGACCACCAGCATCCGGTCCACGAGCCGCTTGATCGTCTGGATCCGGCCTGGATCCCACGCCCAGATCTGAGGGCTCACGTAGTAAACAAGGCGAATGCCCCGCCGCTTGACCTGGCGGGCGAAGCTCAAGTTGAAGCCGGGGTAGTCCACGAGAATCACGAGGTCCGGCCTGCGCTGGTCGAGGAGGTCGCAGGCGAGGCGGAGGATCCGTAAGTAATCGGGCAGGTGCTTGAGGACTTCCACCAGCCCGATGACGGCCCGGCGCGTCAGATCCTCGATGATCTCCACGCCGGCCTCGCGCATGTGATTACCCCCCAGGCCGAACAGCTCGATGCCGGGTGAAAGGGAACGCAGCGCCCGGGCGAGGTTCCCGGCATGCAGGTCGCCGGAGGGCTCGCCCGCGACAATAAAAACCTTCCTTGGGTCTGACCCCGTCACGGCCTTAAGGGGTCAGGGCCCCTTGGGGGTGGTTCTGATGAACCAGGTCGGTGACCTGGAGGGCGAGGGCGAGCGCCTCGCGCGCCTGCTGGCCGGAGACCGGCGGAGGTTTCCGGTCCCGGGCGGCCTGCAGAAAGGACTCCAGCTCCGCCTTGAGCGGCTCCTCTCCGGAGATGGAGAGCCGCTCGTGCGTGATCCGGGCGGCTTCGTGGCGGTAGATGTCGATGGCGTTTCCGAGAAAATCCATGGAGACGTAGGTGCCGGCCTGGCCGTCGGGCCGGGCCGATTGGAAGATCCGGAATTTGCGCATCGCCTCCTTCGAGATCCGGCTGGCGGTCACGTTGGCGACCGCGCCGT
>CAYFHV010000178.1:0-2262 GCA_964343105.1 uncultured Planctomycetia bacterium
GACCGTGAAGGTCACCGTTCCGGCAGCCGAGTTGACCGTGAACTTCAGAAGGTAGTCGGTGGAGGCGGCCACCGCCAGCCCCATGTCGGTCGCTGTCTGTGTCGTGCCATCTCTTGTCGTCGCAAACCAGTTGGGGCCGACTGCCGAGGAGTACCGGAAAGCGAATCCCTGGCCGCTGATCGTGTCCGAGTTGGACTGCGTTGTGGAGAACAGCCCAGCCCAGATTCTCAGGTTGGTGATGTCCGAGCCGGTCTTCACATGGGCGATGAACATGGGGTCGTGCGCTCGGCGCACCAGGGTGAAGGCCGTCGAGCGGATGCTTCCCGAGGAACCCGCTGTGGCCGCTATGGCGTGGTTCGTCCAGGTGGTCTTGCTGTCGTTGGCGTTGGTCTGGGTCCCGGTGTTGGTAGTAGAAGAGACGCCGACGGAGGTGTAGGTCGTCGCCGTGGCGGTGGTCAGGAAGAACTTCCGCCGGTTCGGGCGAGGGATGAAGTCGGCCGTCGTCCCTGTGCCAGAACCCCCGCCCCCTCCTGCGCCCCAAGCGGGAAGACCGCTGGAGACGGCCAAAACCTGCCCCTCCGTGCCGATGGGAAGATTGACCCAGGACGTGTTGCCGCTGTTGCGGTACAGGACTGCGCCGGCTGCCAGACTGGTGAAGCTGGTGTCCGCGATATGGGAGAGCTGGGAGCCGGCCTTATTGACGGCCGCCCAGTCCACCTTGTTGGCGGTGGTGATCGTGTTGAGCTTGCTGTCCGCGATGCCGCCGGCGAGTTTCGCGTTGGTGATCCCCAGGTCTTTCACCCGGAGCGCATTGCTGAACCGCTCGATGGAGGAATCATCTACCGCCACCTGCATGGAGTTGCCGGTCAGGGTGATTGCCCCGGTGGCAGACAAGTCCGCCTGGAAGTCAAATCCGACCTTCTTGACCCCGAGGCTGGCGGTATAAGCCTGCTGAGAAGAAAGTTTGGAGAACTGCAAGGGCGTCGTCCCCAGCGTGATCGGCGGCTGGGTCACCAGCACCCACTGGGTATTGGCGTTGGTGGTTCCCTCCACGATGCTGGTAAAGGAGCCGGTCGTGACCTCCGCCGAAGTGTCGTAATCGGAAGACCTGACCCACGCCCCGGTCTTGGCGTCGTAGATCCCGTTCTCCGCGCCGCTGGTCTGGTCTTTCACCAGGACCCGGTCGTTCGCCGCCAAAACCACCCCGTCTATCGTCTGAAGCCCGGAGAGTGTGATGTTGGCGGTTGTGGCGGCCCGGCAGGAGGCCCTCACGGAGAGCCCCGCCGCCACGGTGTCCACGTACTGCTTGTTCGCCACCTGGAAATCCGCCGTCGGCGCGCTGCTGGGTGTGACGGGAAAGGATGTGAAGGTCTTGACGCCACCGATCGTCTGGTTGGTGGTCAGATCCACCGCATCCCCCCAGGCGGGAAGGCCGCTGGCGACCGTCAGGAACTTGCCGTTGGCTCCGATCCCGAGCTTCGACAGTGCGCTGGCGGCAGAGGCATACAGCATATCGCCCACCGTGTAGCTGGTGAAGCCGGTCCCGCCCTGGGCAGCGGTGGCGCTTCCGGTGAGATCGGCAAACCCAAGTTGGGCGTTAACGTACTCCGTTCCGTTGGCTCTTAAGACAAGTCCCGACGTGTAGGCCGGAGCGGTCAGCGTCACATCGGTCAGGTCATTGAGGCTCGAGGCCCCGCCTCCTCCCCCTCCTCCGATGAAAAGGTCCGTCTCCGCTCCGGCGGAGTCTCTGGCGAAAAGGTGGGTGTTTCCAAGGCCGTCGTCCTTGGCGTAGATCCTGAGCCGGTCGGTTACGGGGGCGGAGGGAGCGGTGGTTTCCGGCTGCTCCAGGTAGTTGGTGGTGACCAAGCCACCGGACGCGTCCGTCTCCGCTCCGATCTGGCCGTTCGTGTTGACCAGCTTTTCCAGAGCCTGCACAGCCCGGGTAGAGAGGTAATGCACCCCCTCTGCCGTCTGAGGCAAGCTCAAAGCGAAACCAAGCAAGGTTCCGGTCAGAACAAGTAAAGTCGCCTTACGCATGAGTCCTACGTTTTGCCCACTAGTTTTGTACTGAAGGTCGCATTTCCGCCAGCAACCACAGCCTTGATCCGCACATATCTGCCGAAGTTGACGAGATGCAACGGATCCGGTTGGCCGACAGCTGTGATCGTCGGCATGCTGGCTTCAGTCCACGCCTTGGCTTTATCCGGGGAGCTTTCCGCCGTGATGTCGATGCTCGCCGTCGGATCAATCGCGGTCACATCG
>CAYFHV010000179.1:0-2218 GCA_964343105.1 uncultured Planctomycetia bacterium
CCCAGCTCCTTCTGGATGGCCTTCATCTGCTCGCGGAGGTAGTACTCGCGCTGAGACTTGGACACCTCGGACTGGACCTCCGACTGGATCTTTGAGCCCAGCTCCAGGACCTCCGCCTCCTTGGCGAGGGTGGTGACGAGCTTCTGGAGCCGACGCTTGACCTCCGCGGTCTCCAACAGCTCCTGCTTGACCGCGGTGGTGAGGGTGGGAAGCGCCGCCGCGATCACGTCGGTCAGCCTGCCGGGATCGGAGAGGTTCGCGGCCACTGCCGCCAGCTCGTCGGGAAGCAGCGGCGAGAGCGAGATGATCTTCTGGAAGAGCGCGACCGCGTTCCGCGTCAGCGCCTCGGTTTTCAAATCCCCCCTCGGAGCCTCGGCATCTTCCAGCGGAGCCACTCGCGCCCTCAGGAACGGTTGCTCCTCGAGGATTTCGTCCACCCGGACCCGCCCCAACCCTTGGACCACGAGCCGCAGCGTGCCGTCGGGTTGCTTGAGCATCTTGTGGATCACCGCCGCAGTGCCAACCGGGTAGAGGTCCGCCAGCCGGGGCTCCTCGATGGACGGATCCCGCTGGGCCGCCACCCCGATCAAGCGTGATCCCTGGATGGCCTCTTCCACGAGGCGGACCGAGGCCGGCCGCCCCACGGCCAGCGGCAGCACCGCCTGGGGGAAGAGGACCGTGTCCCGGAGCGGGAGGATGGAGAGGATGTCGGGCAGCACAATTCTGGATTCGTCCATCGCTTCCCCTTAGAACAGGTCGAGGGGTTTCAGCTGGCCTGAGGCGGCCCGCACCAATGCCTCGCCGGCGGCGTGGGTTTTGTGGTTGCCGGAGGCCGCCTCCTCGCGAACGTAGGCCAGCAAGTCCTCGATCTGTTTTTGCATTTCGATCATGCGGCGCCTCATCTTGAGGATGACTTCTACCCCCGCGAGATTCACCCCCAGGTCCCGGGTGAGGCGGATCACGCGGGCGATCTCCTCCACATCCTCTGGCGAGTACATCCGCGTCCGCCCCACGGTGCGGCTGGGCTTGATGAGACCCTTCTTTTCGTAGAGCCGGAGGGTCTGAGGGTGAAGTTTTAGCATCTCGGCGACCACGCCGATCATGTAGAGAGGCTTCCCCCTATCCCTCATCGGCTTCCCTCCGCGCGTACGGCGTCGACTCGCGAGTTTTGAAACAAGCCGACCCGGGGATTCTCCGGAATCAAACGCTCGAGTTGACGGAAGATCTCCTGGGTTCGATCGTCCAGGCCTCGGGGAATCAGGACTTTCACCGTCACGTAGATATCTCCACGGCGTTCACCGTCGAGCCTGGGAAACCCCTTGCCCCGGAGCCGGAAGACCTGGCCGCTCTGACTGCCCGGTGGGAGCACCAGCGCCGCCGAGCCCTCAAGGGTCGGCACCTGGATACGCGCCCCCAAGACCGCCTCAGTAAGGGCGACCGGGATGTCGCAATGAAGGTTGTCGCCTTTGCGCACGAAGAACGGATGGGGAGCGATCCGGGTGATCACGACCAAGTCTCCGCGCGGGCCGCCGAAGGGACCGGAATGGCCCTCGCCCGGAACCCTGACCTGTGCTCCGGTGTCAACTCCGACAGGGATCGTGACCGAGACACTTGCGAGAGCCGAACTCACCCCTCGCCCCCGGCACGCTGGACAGGGATCAGCAACCCGCTCGCCCAGGCCGTCGCACGCCAGACACGGCTCCGGGCGCGCCCGGCCTTCGTCCCGCCACACACTGCCGGTTCCCCCGCAGCGATCGCAGGCCACGGACGGAGCGCCGCGGCGGCTCCCCGAAGCGCCACACGCGGGGCAGGGCGAAAACCGAGAAACTTCGATCACCAGCTCCCGGCCGCGGGCGACATCCATGAAGGCCAGATCCAAAGGGTAGTGAAGGTCGTCCCCCCTCACCCCGGCGCCCCGCCCGGATCGAGCCGTCCCCTCGGTTCGGTCCCGCTGGAATGCCTGATGCCCGTAGCGGTCGTAGAGGGAGCGGGCCATCGAATCGCTCAAAACCCGATAGGCCTCGACGATCTCGTCGAACAGAGCCTGCGCCCCTCGGTCCCAGAGATTGACATCAGGCGAGTACTGGCGGGCCAGCCGCCGGTAGGCCTGACGAATCTCCAGGCTCGTGGCGCTGGCGTTGACGCCCAGCACCGCGTAGTAGTCGCGCCTCATATCCGTGCCGCGTTACTTCTTCTCCCCAAGGTCCTCAAACTCCGC
>CAYFHV010000180.1:0-2214 GCA_964343105.1 uncultured Planctomycetia bacterium
AGCCCCAGCCCGTCGGTGAGCATCCCGGTGATCGTGCCGGTGCGGTAGGCGATCTTCAAGGCCTGGCCGAAGCTGGTGCGGGCCGCGGCCGCCACGCGGACGTTGCCCCGCACGGCCAGGTTCATTCCCACAAAACCCACCGTCGCCGAGAAACATGCCCCCATGAAAAAGGCGCAGGCCCGCCCGATCCCGATGTGGGCCTCGCCTGCCGTAAAGTACAACGCCCCCGTCAACAGGAGGATGAGGAATACGATCGCCCTGAACTGCTGAATAAGATACGCGTTGGCTCCCGTTTGAATCGCCTTGGCGATCTCGATCATCTTGTCCGTGCCGCGGCTCTCGCTTAAGACCTGGCCCACCAGGAAACCGGCGTAGAGCAGGCCCAGCATGGCCACCCCCAGCACCGACCAGAGCGCCGCCTTCTCCCAAAGCGAGAAGAGGTCGCTCGTCATGAAGGAAAAATACTGGAACTCAGACATGGAACGCCTGCTCCCTCTTGGAGCCGACGGAGACGATCGTGATCTTGACGCGCAGCAGCTCCTCCAGACGTTTCAGATACCGGCGCGCCTGCGCCGGCAGATCCTCGAAGCACCCGGCCTGGCTCGTGTCGGTGAGCCACCCCGGGTGCTCCTCGTAGACCGGCTCGATCTGCGACCACCGGTCGATGTTGGCCGGCGGGCTCTCCAGCTTCTGCCCCCCGAGCCGGTAGGCGGTGCAGATCTTGACTCGAGGAGAGTCGTCCAGCACATCCAGCTTGGTCACGGCGATCTCGTTGATGCCGTTGAGGATGATGGAGTGGCGCACCAGCACCGCGTCGAACCAGCCGCAGCGCCGGGGGCGGGCGGTGGTGGCGCCGAACTCCTTGCCCTTGGTCCGGATCTTTTCCATGAGCTCCGGCGGGAACTCCGTCGGAAACGGCCCCTCCCCCACCCGCGTCGTGTACGCCTTGACCACCCCGATCACCTGATCAATCCGGCTGGGCCCCACCCCGGTCCCCGCGCACGCCCCTCCCGCCGTGGCGCTGGAGGAGGTGACGTACGGATAGGTGCCATGGTCGATGTCCAGCCATGTCCCCTGCGCCCCCTCGAACAGGATCGATTTGCCTTCCTCCGCGGCCCGGTTGAGCACGAGGGGAGCGTTGATCACGTAGGGGGCCAGGCGCCGGCCGTACTCCAGGTACTCCGAGGCGATCTTTTCCAGGTCGAACGGCGGGGCGTTGTACGCGCGGGTGAACAGGGGATTCTTTTCGTCGAGATTCATCGCCAGCTTGCGCCGGAAGACCTCCGGATCGAGAAGGTCCGCCAGCCGGATCCCGAGCCGGGCCGCCTTGTCGGTGTAGCAGGGGCCGATCCCCCGGCCGGTGGTCCCGATCTTACCCGGCCCCACCCGCGCCTCCTTGAGCTTGTCCAGCGCCTTGTGGTACGGGAAGATGAGATGCGCCTGATCGCTCACCCCCAGGTTCTTCTGGTCCACCTCGATCCCCCGCTTGCGCAGGGTCTCGATCTCCTCCAGAAGCCCCGCGGGATCGACGACAACGCCGTTTCCGATGACGCAGTACTTGTTGGGGTGCAGGATGCCGGAGGGGATGAGGTGCATGACGAACTCCTGAGCGCCCACCACCACGGTGTGGCCGGCGTTGTTGCCGCCCTGGAAGCGGACCACGATGTCCGCCCGCTCGGCCAGCATGTCAATGACCTTCCCCTTGCCCTCGTCGCCCCACTGGGCGCCTACCACGACAATGTTCGGCATGGCCTACAGTTTGACGAGCTTCACCTCGAGGACATCGGGCAGGCGCCGGATCTTCTCGGCCACCTCGGGAGGGATCGGCTGGTCCACGTTGAAGGCCATGAGGGCCTCGCCCCCCTGGCGGTTGCGGCCGAAGTTCATCCAGCCGATGTTGATGCCGTGCTGGCCGAGGATCGTCCCGAACTGGCCGACCATCCCGGGCCGGTCCACGTTGCGGACCACCAGCATCCAGCCGGCGGGGACCGCCTCCACCCGGAAGTCGTCGATCTGAACGATCCGCGGCTCCGAGCGGGTGAAGAGGGTGCCCCGGATCTCGGAGCGCATCTGGTCCGTCTCCACGGTCGTCACGAGGAGGTTGGCGAAGTCCTGCGGCTCGGTGGACTTGGACTCGATCACCTTGATCCCCCGCTCCTTGGCGATCACGGCGGCGTTGACGTAGTTCACCGTCTCCTGCAGGATCGGGGTGAG
>CAYFHV010000181.1:0-2192 GCA_964343105.1 uncultured Planctomycetia bacterium
AGAACCCGGTTGACCAGCCCGTCCTGCGCGTACAGGTAGGTGAAGATCGTGGCGATCACGATCACCGAGGTGGCCACCGGCAGGAACATGCCCGCCTGGTAGAGCTGCTTGAACGGCACCTTCGTGTTGATGAGGACCGCGGCGAAGAGGGCCAGCGCCATCGTGGGCGGGATGCTCGCCACCGTGAAGATCACCGTGTGCCAGAGGGCCCTCAGGAAATCCGGCTCCCGGATCACATCCCAGAAGTTGCGCAGGCCCACGAAGGCGAAATCGGAGGTGAGCAGGTTGTACCTCGAGAAGCTCAGGACGAAGGAGTGAACGAGCGGGATGAGGCTGAAGGCGAGGAAGGTGAGGACCCACGGGGAGGTGAAGACGGAGCTGACCCAGAGGTCGTGCAGGCTGCGCCGGATGCGGACACGCCCGCGGCGCTGCCGGTGGATCACCCGGATCAGAACCGCGAGGAGGACCAGGAGGGTGAGGAACCCCCCGAACACCAGCGCGTCGCTGAAGCGGCCCTTCACCTCCCGGGCCTGGAGCATCCGGTTGATCTCGCCGGTCGTCGCGCGCAGGACCTCCAGCGGATCCCGGTCGCTGAGGATCACCTCCTCGATCGCCCGCGTCACCTTCTCCTGCATCTGCACCCAGGCCGGGTGGGCGGGCGGCGCCACCGCGTACTGGACCTGCTCGAAGAAGAGCCGCTGCTCGGGGTGGAGCTGGTAGTAGGGATTCTGGATGGCCGATTTCGCCGTGGGGACCACGTTGCGCTGCGCCTCCACGATCGCCATCGCCTGCTCCTCCTGGATGAGGAACTGGGCGAGCTCCATCGCCGCCTCCCGATGCCGGCTCGATTTCAGGAGCACCAGCACCTCCCCGCCGGCGAAGGAGGCGGGCGTGCCGTGCGCCCGGGATGGCCTCGGCAGGAGGCCCACCCCGTAGTTCAGGGTGGGATTCATCCGGGGGATCAGGGCGAAGTTCCACGCCCCGGAGATCTGGATCCCGATGCGGCCCTCGGCGAAGAGCTGGTTCACCTGCGGCTGGCGCTCCACCAGGGCAAACGGCTTGAGCGACTGGTAGAATCTCAGCGCCTCCACCACCGGCGGCTCGTCGAGCAGGCATCGCGTCCAATCGGCGCTGAGGACCTCGCCGCCGTTGCCCCACGCGAAGGGGAGGAACTGCTGCCAGGGGGCGTACGCCTCTCCGACGTGCAGCCCGATTCCGTAGATGTTCTCTCCCAGCGCATCCACCGCCTTGGCGGCCTGCAGGAGATCCTCCCACGTCTCCGGCGGCCGGGCGGGGTCCAGGCCGGCCTGCGCGAACAGGGCCCGGTTGTAGAAGAGGATGCGGGTGCCGGCCAGCCACGGCAGGCCGTAGATCCGCTCCCGGTAGGTGAGCGGATCCCACAGGAGGAACTCCCCCTTGAAGGGGGCCACCTCCTCCGTGAGATCGTGCAGAACGCCGGAGGCGGCGAACTGGGGAACCCAGTCGGTGCCCAGCTCGACCAGGTCCGGGGCGTTGCCCGCGGCGATGGCGGTGATCACCTTGTCCAGCCCGAAGTCCCAGGAGAGCTGCTGGAAACGGACGCGGATGCCGGGGTGCTGGCGCTCGAACTTGTCGAGGAGCGACCGCATTAGCTCCTCCCCGACCGACAGCTCCCAGAACTCCAGCGTGACGTTCTCGGCCGCTCGGGCCGCCGTCGCAAGCCCGGCCTGCGTGGTGATGGCGAGGAGAAGGCAGCAGCCCGCGACGATCCCTCGGATGCGGGAGGTCAGATGCCGGTTACTCATCGGGAAGGCACAGTCTACCACCCGCTGGAAACCGTTGACAAGTCATTGAAACGACGCGGATAATGAGTTTTCCTATGAAACCTCGACTGCTCATCGCCTGCGATTTCGACGGAACGGTCACAAGGGCCGACACGCTCGTCGAGATCCTCAACCGCTACGGCGACCCGGACTGGCGCGCGATCCAGGAACGGGTCCTCGCCGGTGAGGTCTCCATCCGGCGCGGTCTGGAGCTGGAGATGGGGACGGTGCGCGCCGGCGCGGAGGAGCTGAGGGCGGTGCTCTCCTCCGTCGAGCCGGAGCCCGCCTTCCCGGGCTTCCTGCGCGGCATGCGCTCACGCGGAATCCCGCTCGTGGTCTTGAGCGGGGGATTCGATCTGTGCGTGGAGACGGTCATGACCGCCGCCGGGC
>CAYFHV010000182.1:0-2163 GCA_964343105.1 uncultured Planctomycetia bacterium
TTGCGGATCCGGACCTTCGTGCCCTCCCGCTCCAGCTCGATCTCCACGAGCCCATGCTCATTCATCAGGGCGATGATCTCCTTCAGCTCCTTGACATTGATCATTAAGAGCCCCTTTCAGAACCCCGCGTGAGCCGCGTTGCGTGCGCCAGGCGGCCGGATCCAAGCAACGACGACACTCGCTGCGCGCCAAGCAGATTCCGCCTTCCGGCTTCGGCGCTTATACCGCTTGCTGGGCTTACACAGCCCGCATGTCCCGGGACGTAATTTCACTACCGAAGCCCTAGGCGATCCCGAAGGGCGCCTCGCACATGGACTGCCACACGAATAGAACGCTTCGCCTCTTGGCGGGTCGCAAACTCCCCAGGGTACCGGAATTCAACCGCATAAGGTTCAAGATAGGCTAGATCCGACCTCAACAGCTCCAGGGTGGGATCTGTGCGTTTTGCCAGTTCCAGAAGGTCGAGCAGGTCGTGAGTCTTTGGGAAAGCAGTGCGGTGGCGGACAAGGAACGCCTTCAGGTACTTCTCAGAGCACTGCTGGGCATGAAAGCAGACGGCATTGCTGAGCTTCAGCCTGCGCTTTCGAATGAGCGTCCGGGGCGCCTCATAGTCCTCCTCCGCCTTAGCGAGCCAGTCTCGGACGTCTCGTCGAAGCTTCATATAAAACTCGGCCCTTCCGAACGATTTCTCTCGTGAAAGGACAGAAGTAAGAGGTCAAACGCTCCCGGACCTCTTGGGGGGTTCGGACCACGAAATCCATCGGGATAGAGCGATCTGGAAAAAGCGCGTGTAAGGATCGAGTCCGATCGCTCCATCGCCTGCGCGTTGGCATCACAACCAAAAGATCCAGATCGCTGTCCTTAGTCGCTCTTCCAGAGGCGTAGGAACCAAACAGAACGATACGGCGAACTTCCGGAAAACTCGACACGATGCGCCGGACCGCTCGGTGAAGCAATGCATCCGCATGATGATTATTCCGCTTCATGATGTTGATGTGCTCGTCACTCCCGTTCTCCTAAGCTCTAATTTTACCTCAGGTCATCCTGTCCCAGTTTGCACAGGTTGACCGGCTCGTTCATTTTGATGTTATCTAGGCCCGCCCCGCGTACTCGCCCGTCCGCGTGTCCACGCGGATCGAATCCCCCGGTCCGATGAAGAGGGGCACCTGCGTCTTCAGGCCGGTCTCCAGCACGGCCGGCTTCATGGAGGATTTCGAGGTGTCGCCTTTCAGGCCCGGCTCGGAGTCCTTCACCTTCAGCACCACCGTGGTCGGCAGCTCCAGTCCCATCAGCTGGCCCTTCCAGAACTCGGCCTGGACTTCCAGGTTCTCGGTGAGGAAACCGGCCGCATCGCCCAGATTCTCCCGCGAGAAGGTGGACTGTTCGTAACTCTTCAGGTCCATGAAGTGGTGCTCATCCCCCTGCCGGTACAGAAACTGCAGGCGCTTCTTCTCAATGAAGGCATCCTCGAACTTCTCCCCTGCATCGAACGTCTTCTGAAGGACGTTCCCCGTTTTCACGGACCTGAGCTTCGTCCGGACGAAGGCGGCCCCCTTGCCTGGCTTGACGTGCTGGTACTCGACGATGAGATGCAGCTCGCCGTCCAGGACGAGCGCCATCCCGGTCTTGAACTGATTGGTGGAGACGGTCATGGGATTTTCATTTTACACGCCGATGGGCTGAATTCAACAGACCGGCCAGGGCCGCCAGCCCTAAAGCGTAGCTGTTCGGTCCGAATCCGGTGATCTGGCCGGAGACGACCGGCGCCACCAGGGACCGGTGCCGGAAGGGCTCCCGGGCGTAGATGTTGCTCAGGTGCACCTCCACCGCCGGAAGCCCCACCCCCTCGAGCGCATCCCGGATCGCCACCGAGGTGTGCGTGTACGCAGCGGGATTGATCAGGATGCCGTCGTACCGGCCTCTCGCCCCTCCGACCGCCTCGACGATCTGGCCCTCCTGGTTGAACTGGTGAACGGTCAGCCGGAGCTTGAGGCGGCGGGCCTCCGCCTGCAGTCTCCGGTTGATCTGCACCAGGGTGGCGGATCCGTAGACAGCCGGGTTGCGCCGGCCCAGGAGCTGCAGGTTCGGGCCGTGGAGGACGAGGACCCGCTTCATTGCCGGTCCTTTCCGCCAGGGGAGGGGGGCTTGTTGGGGGGAACGTCA
>CAYFHV010000183.1:0-2146 GCA_964343105.1 uncultured Planctomycetia bacterium
CGCACCGGATCTCGATCGCCAGCGTCCTGCAGAAGGACCGCCGGCGGGAGCACATCGTGCCGGTGGTGATGATGAGCCATGAGGCGCGCGAGCGGGATGTGGAGGCCGCGATGGCGGAGATTGATCGCCTGCGGGCGGTGCGCCGCCGCTCGGTCTGGATCCGGATGGAGCGCGGGTGACCGGCAAGAGGATCGCCTCAAGAGGCGCGTCGCCGGTCATTGCGAGGGCGCGAGGCGCCCGAAGCAATCTCAAAAAGGGATTGCTTCGTCGGCCCTCCGGGCCTCCTCGCAATGGCAAGTCGCAGATGAGTTGGCCCGGGGTGATCGAGTGGTACCGCCCGTTCCTTCCCGTCGGCCCTGCAACGCCGATCGTGACGCTGAGGGAGGGAAACACCCCTCTCTTGCCCGCGCACCGCCTCGGGCAGCGGCTGGGCCGCGGGCTCCGTATCTACTTCAAGTGCGAGGGGTTCAACCCGACGGGGTCGTTCAAGGACCGGGGGATGACCCTGGCGGTCTCCAAAGCGAAGGAGGAGGGGCGGACCGCGGTCATCTGCGCTTCGACCGGGAACACGTCGGCCTCGGCGGCCGCCTTTGCGGCGGCAGCGGGATTCAAGTGCGTGGTGCTAATTCCGCAGGGGGCGATTGCTCAGGGAAAGCTGGCGCAGGCGATGATCCACGGCGCCCAGGTGCTGGCGGTCAAGGGCTCGTTCGACGAAGCCCTGGAGCTGGTGCGCCAGATCACCCAGCGGATGCCGATCGCCCTGGTGAACTCCATCAACCCGTATCGGCTGGAGGGCCAGAAGACCGGCGCCTACGAGGTCTGCGATGCGCTCGGCCGCCACCCCGATTTCCACGCGATGCCGGTCGGCAACGCCGGCAACATCACCGCCTACTGGCGCGGGTACAACGATTACTTCCGGGAGGGGCGGATCGACGGCCTGCCCCGGATGCTGGGATTTCAGGCGGCCGGCGCTGCGCCTCTGGTGGTGGGCAGGCCCATCGAGAAGCCGCAGACCGTCGCCTCGGCGATCCGGATCGGCAACCCGGCGAGCTGGGAAGGGGCGGTGGCCGCGCGGGACAACTCCGGCGGCCTCATTGACGCGGTCACGGACGCCGAGATCCTGGCCGCCTATCGCTTCCTCGCAGAGGAGGAGGGGCTCTTTGTGGAGCCGGCCTCGGCGGCCTCCGTGGCGGGGGTGCTCAAGCTGGGGAGGAGAGGGTTCTTCCGCAAGGATTCAACGGTCGTGTGCGTGCTGACCGGACATGGATTGAAGGATCCTGAACGGGCCGTCAAGACGGCTCGTCCGCCGAAGACGGTTCCCGCCAGGCTGGGTCCCATCCTGAATTTCCTGGGCTTTTAGTTGGTAAAATGAACAGTTTGGGAGGAATGGCGTGAAGACGATTGTCCTCGTCTGCGACGGGATGGCCGATGAGCCGGTGGAGCAGCTCGGCGGGAAGACCCCGCTGGAGGCGGCCAGAACGCCCCACATGGACGAGCTCGCCCAGGAGGGAAAGGTGGGCCTCGCCCGGACGATCCCGCCCGGGTTCACCCCGGCCAGCGACGTGGGGAACATGTGCATCCTGGGCTACAACCCGCGGGAATACTACTCCGGCCGGGGGCCCCTGGAGGCGGCGAACATGGGGGTCCCGTTGAAGAACGGGGAGGTCGCCTTCCGATGCAACCTGATCACCGCCGACGGGGATCGTCTCATGGATTACTCCGCCGGCCACATCAGCTCCGACGAGGCGGCCAAGCTCATCCAGCATGTGGACCGCTCGCTCGGATCAAAGGCGCTGCGGTTCTACCCGGGGATCCAGTACCGGCATCTCGCGGTTTTCCGCGAGCCGGCGCTCGCGGAGGACCTCTTGAAGACCCAATGCCATCCTCCGCACGACATCATGGGCTGGAAGATCTCGGAGCACTGGCCCAGCGGGCCGGCGGCGGGCCGGCTGGTCGAGCTCATGGAGGCCTCGCGCAAGCTTCTGCCCACGCACGAGGTGAACCAGGTTCGGATCGACCTGAACGAGAACCCGGGCAACATGATCTGGCTGTGGGGGCAGGGATCACAGCTCAAGATCCCCACCTTTCAGGAGCGCTGGAAGGTGACCGGGTCGGTCATCTCCGCGGTGGATCTGGTCAAGGGGGC
>CAYFHV010000184.1:0-2132 GCA_964343105.1 uncultured Planctomycetia bacterium
TTTTTTTCATCCCACCATGTGTCCACCCCCAATGCCACCGCCACCTCAATGGCCCGCTTAGCCAACACCTGGCCCTTGACCTCGGAAAAATCCAGTCCATCGGGTCGGCTGGGGGCAAGAATCCCTGTCAGATCCATCTTCAGAGGAGTCACTGTTCCGTGCCTTGAAGCAAGCGAATCGCCTGAGAGAGGCCTTACATCGGATAGACACCAACCCCGTCGACCACCGCTGCCTCCGGCCCATTCGCCACAGGAACAAGAAGCCTCTTCCCCGTCCCCTTGAACCTCAGGGCAACGGGAAGAACCCCAGGAACGGGGAGCAACGTCCCATCCAGGGCCAGTTCTCCCAACACCACGGTGTCGGCGAACGACTCCGACTCCAGTTGCCGCGAGGCAGCCAGCAGGCCAAGGGCAATGGGAAAATCAAAAGAGGATCCCTCCTTTCGGACATCCGCAGGGGATAAGCTCACCGTGATCCGGGTCTGCGGCCAGGCAAACTGGCTGTTCTTGACAGCCGACTTGATCCGATCCTTGGATTCCCGCACCGTGGTGTCCGGAAGGCCCACGATCGTCACCGCCGGCAAGCCACCATCCGCCACATCCACCTCCACCGTCACCGGAACCGCCGAGAGCCCCACCACCGTCGCTGTCTCTACCTTCGCCAGCATCGCCGGCTACTCCGTGTGGAACCCGATCCGCCGTTTCGGCGGCTCCGGTGGAACCATGAGCTGCCGAATGGCATCAAAAATCGATCGGATCTGGTGACCATGCCCTTCCACTTGGCGCTCCAATTCAACCAGCTTCTGGGCCAACTCCTTGTGGGTCGCCAGCACCTCCCGCAGCCGAACGAAGGCCCGCATGATAGCGACGTTGACCTGAATGGCCCGTTCGCTGTTCAAAACACTCGACAGCATAGCAACTCCTTGTTCCGTAAAGGCGTAGGGGCGATAACGTCTTCCCCCATGTCCCCGACTTGAGGTCGCAATTTGCGACCTCAAGTTTGAGGTGCCAAATGGGTACCTCAAAAGTTCTGCCTCCTTCGGGGTTAGCTGGAACATGAAATCCGATGGGAAACGGCGGATGTTGCGCCGAACTTGCTCGTTCAGACGTTTCGTTGGAACTCCATACAGCCCCGCCAGATCGCTGTCCAGCATCACCTTCTGCCCGCGCAAGAGCAGAATCCGGCGCTCGATGGTTTCCGCAGGAACTGACCTTGTGAGAGGGTTCTTCCGCATCGGGGCAGGACAAGATATACTACCCCAACGTACTCTGTCAACAAATATTTTATCAATAATGCAAATCCCGGTGGAAATAAAAACACGCGGTCCAGCTCAGGCGAACAGATCGGTCAAGGTAGAGAGAATTTCTGGCAGAGTGATCCCTTTCAAGTTCAGATAGGGGGTCACATTGACCCGGAAGGTCGGCCGGCCGCCGGCCAGGGCTTCGGCGACGACGACGGGAACCGCTTCCCAGGGCAAGGGTGTTCCCTCGCTCTCCGGATGGCGGACAACCCGGATCACGCGGTATCCCTGACCCTCGAACGCAGCCACGCTCTGCGGGCTCAGGAGCCCGAGCCGCAGCGATGTCTCATCAGGCCACCCAAAGGCACCGTGCAGGTTCCCTTCCAGACTCATGAGGGCGACTTGGGTTTCTCCATCATCGCCGGCCACCCCCAGTAACTCCGGCTGGAGGAGCACTGCGATTTTGTCCGTCACCTGCGCCATTTCGTGGACACCGTAGACCACCTCCATCCAGTCCGCGCCAAGCGCCGGCTGAAGCCACGTCGGCACTCGCTCCTCCAGGCCCGTGGTGAGCTTAGCCGAACCGCCGGCGGCGGGAGATTGGCTGAGGATCTCGTTGATCAGTTTGGCAGTCAGCGGGGTGCGGCGGTTGTTGGGATCCAACGCAGCAGCAATCTCATCTTTGGTCATTTGCGGATAGTTCTCTACACGTGGGAGCAGCGCGGGCGGATGGCCTGCTTCACTCAGTTTCCGATCAATGGCTGTAGCGATGGTCTCGACTGCCCTTCCGGAGAGGAAATCTTTAGCCCAACGGTGCGGCCCCGGGGTGGGCACCTGCACCTCGAATCGTTTCCCATCCACTTCCACGGTCACCTGCAGTCCTGTCTGAAAA
>CAYFHV010000185.1:0-2131 GCA_964343105.1 uncultured Planctomycetia bacterium
CGGGGAAATGCCGCCGCTGTGATTTCCGGCGGCTCTGCCCCGCCAGCGCCGCATAAGAACCTCCTGCACTCCTCGATTGGGCCGCTTCGGCGAGGCCGGAGAGGGGCTAGAAGGATGTTGTAGTCTGACTACAACGTCGTGTATACTAGGTAATGGAGGGAGGTGAAAAACAATGGGCAAATTCGGACAGCTTTTCAAAGAGAGGAGAATTGAGCTAGGCAAAACCCTGAGGGAATTTTGTCTGGAGCACGGATTGGACCCCGGCAATACGAGCAGATTGGAACGGGGGATGATGGCGCCCCCCCAAGATCCCCAGAAGATCGAGGAGTACGCAGGGTACCTCCGGATCAAAAGGGGCAGCGACCTCTGGTATCAGTTTTTCGACTCAGCAGCCCTGGAGAGCGGAAAGATTCCAAAGGACATTTTGGAAGAAAAAGAGCTTGTCAAGAAGTTGCCCGTGTTTTTTCGGGTCCTCAGAGGAAAGAAAGCTACCCGAGAGGCGCTCAAGGAGCTCATCGAGAAAATCAAAAGAGCCTAGCTCGTGGATAAGTCCCTCGCCGTAAGTTTCATTTCCTATGACCAAACCCGGACCTATGCGGGGAGGTTTCTCGACCACTACCACCCTTCCCGAACCCTCCCCATCCCCATAGAGCGCATCATCGATAACAAATTGGCCATCGATATAATCCCCATACCGGGCCTCCTTAACCTGTTGAAGCAGGTCTCGAGCCTGGCCGGATTCATATCCGGGGACCTCAAGGCCCTCTATGTGGATGAATACGTTTACCGGGGCGTCCCCAACATGTACCGGTTTACGTTTTTAAGGGCCGCCAGATTGACGGCGCTGATGAATGGATTGAGTTCATGATGTCCTTGCAGGAGGACGATTACAGCTACAAGTGGTACGAAATGCAGGCCAATAACTTCGCTGGCCTGGTCCTGGTTCCAGAAAGTCGGCTCGAGGAAAGTATCAGGAAAACCATCAAATCGTTGCATCACAAGATCGAACAGGCAAAGAAGGGGGTCAAGAACAGCGAGATGATTTGGGAGTACTTGAGCGAAGCGATAGCCGATGAATTCGGAGTTTCAGCCCCCGTCATTGATATGCGGATCAGGTTCGACAAGTTAAAAGAAAAGATCGAGCTGTAAATCTCTATGTCCTGGAATTTCCGGTTGGTGAGGCACAAAGATCCGCGGACGTCGACGGTTTGGTACGGTATCCACGAGGTTTTCTACAACGAGGCAGGGCGCCCCTTCACGATGACCGAGGACCCCGTAGACATCGCCGGGCGCTCTCCGAAGGAAGTCCGGGGGTATCTCAAGATGATCCAGCGGGACATCAAGCGCCTGCCAATCCTCGACGCGCACCGCACAAGGTGGGTAAAGCCGCCGTGGGATTCAGGCAAGAGGGCCAGGACGCCGCTTGAGCGTGCGGTGGACTGGGAGCTGATCTCAAAGGGCAAGGACGTGCTGAAGGATTTTGACGAATCTCAGGCGCTCCACGTTCCCGCCAAGCGCCGATGGTCTGCCAGGCGTCCTAAGCGGCAGTCAAAACTGTAATGGGCTGAAGGGGCGACCGTTTAAGGAGGCAGCAGCTTGCGGATGGCGGCCAGAAGATCGGCGGAGTCGTAGGGCCGGCGAAGACAGCCTTGGGCGCCGGCGGCGGTGGCCTGTTCTTCGAGATTCTCCATGCTGGCGGCGGTGAGAAGGAGAATCGGAATCGCCTTCGTTTCGGGGGAGCCCTTCAGGCGCTTGGCCACCTCAAAGCCGTCCAGCTTGGGCAGCATCAGGTCGAGAAGAATCAGGCCCGGCTTCTCCTCGGCCGCCCTCTTCAATCCCTCCTCGCCATCCCTGGCGAAAAGGACAGTAAAGCCGTTGGCCTCCAGGCGCACCTGAAGCAGGCGGACCTGGTCGGGCTCGTCCTCTATCGCCAGGAGGCGCGGCTTCTCAGGCATGGGCAGGCGCCTCCTCTCCCAGCGCCCGGCGGATCTTCTGAAGAAGCTCGGCCAAATCGATCGGCTTGGTCATCCCGTCGGTGGCGCCCACCTCAACGCATAGGTCAACCAGGTGTTGTAAATAGGTGGCGGTGCCGGTGACAACAATCATGGGCAGGGAGGCAGTGGCCGGGTTG
>CAYFHV010000186.1:0-2094 GCA_964343105.1 uncultured Planctomycetia bacterium
ACAGCGTGGGACTCCTGCACGGGCGGATGAGGGCGGAGGAGCAGCGCAAGGTCTTCGCCGCCTTCAAGCGGAAGGAGATCCATGTGCTGGTGGCGACGCAGGTGATCGAGGTCGGCGTGGATGTGCCCAACGCCACCGTCATGGTGGTGGAGGGGGCGCAGCGCTTCGGGCTGGCGCAGCTTCACCAGCTGCGCGGCCGGGTCGGGCGGGGCGAGCACGGCGGGACCTGCATCCTCTTCGGCGATCCGAGCCCAGCCTCTGCGGAGCGGCTGCAGAGGCTGGTGGAGACCGCCGACGGCTTTCAGATCGCAGAGGAGGACCTGCGCCTGCGCGGTCCGGGCGAGCTGCTCGGCAAGCGGCAGGCGGGCCTGCCGGACCTGAGGTGTTTGCAATGGGCCGCCCAGGGGCCCTGGCTTGAGGTGACCCGGAAGGAGGCAGAGGAACTGTTGGCTCAGGATCCGGATTCCTCCGGCCCCGCATGGGACCTTCTTCGAAAGGAGCTGCTTGTCCGGTTCCCCAGTCTGATCGGCCGTGAGGATAACGGGCGGTAGACTGGCCGGCCGGGAGCTCGTCGTTCCGAAGGGACCGCGGATCCGTCCCACCCAGGATCAGGTCCGGCAGGCGCTGTTCAACCTGCTGGGGGATGCGGTGAAGGGGGCGCGGGTGCTGGACCTCTTCAGCGGATCCGGGGCCTTAGGGATAGAGGCCCTGAGCCGCGGGGCGAGCCACATCACCTTCGTGGACCGCTCCGGCTACTGCATCGAGGCGGTTCGGGCGAACCTGGAGAAGCTGGTCGGTTCCGACTCCAGAAAAATCCTCAGGGGAGAAGATCCGCTGGCCTCAATCCTCCGCTCCGATGTGGGGCAGGCGCTGCGCCGGCTCGACCGGGAGGGCCGGCGTTTTGATCTGGTCTTCCTCGACCCGCCGTACGGGGCCGATCTGGCCAGAAAAACCTTGATGGCCCTCACCCGCTGTGCTATAGTCGGCCCTGCAGGATGGGTCGTTGTTGAAGGCGACAAGCGGGATCCCCTTCCTGCAGATGCAGCTTCCTCCGGTTGCCGGCTCGTCTTGCAACGCCTTGAGCAGTATGGGGATACCGCACTGGCCCTCTATCGCAGACAGTAGGCAGATGCTTTGCCTGCTGTTTGTCTTTTGTTAGACGATGGCACGAGAACGGCGGGAACAGCGCAGGGGGATTGCCGTCTATCCGGGCAGCTTTGACCCGGTCACCAAGGGGCACCTGGATCTCATCCGGCGCGCCCGCGCGCTCTTCTCCCAGGTGGTGGTCGGTGTGGCAGCCGATCCCGGGAAGCAGACCCTTTTCTCGGTGGAGGAGAGGGTGGGAATGCTTCGCTCGGCCGTCGGCCGATGGCCGGGAATCCGGGTGGAGGCGTTCGACGGCCTGGCGGTTTCCTTCGCCCGGCGGCACCGGGCCCGGTCGATCATCCGGGGCTTGAGGATGCTCTCCGATTTTGAGTACGAGTTTCAGATGGCGCTCACCAACCGGCGCCTGGATCCAGAGACGGAGACGGTCTTCCTCATGCCCTCCCCGGAGTATTCGTATGTCTCTTCACGGCTCATCAAGGAGGCGGCGGCCCTGGGGGCCGACGTGAAACCATTCATACCGGCATTCGTGGAAAAGCGCCTGAGAGAGAAGCTGGCTGGATGAAGGTCAGGGTCAGCGAGATTCCCGAGGAGGGGCTGACCCTCTCGGAGAAGATCGACCCGGCCCAGATGAACCTGAACACGCCGGAGCTCAAGTTCGTGGAGGATCTTGAGGTGACCGCCAGCTTCCAGAGACAGGAGGGAACCGTGATGGTGCAGGTCGGCGTGCGCGGCGAGCAGGAGCAGATCTGCGCCCGCTGCCTGGAGCATTACGGCCAGCGCTACGAAAGAGAGTTTCAGCTCGGCTACTCCGTGAAGAAGGAGATCTCACTCGACATCACGGAGGAGATCCGGCAGGAGATCTTCCTGAGCTACCCGGTTCGGACCCTGTGCAGGGAGGATTGCCAGGGTCTCTGTGCGACGTGCGGACAGAATCTGAACGAAAGGAGATGTGTGCATGGCTCTGCCTAAGCGCCGTTTCTCCCGCTC
>CAYFHV010000187.1:0-2090 GCA_964343105.1 uncultured Planctomycetia bacterium
CGATCCTCCTTCAAGGAAGGCGAGGGGCGGACCCCCTCGCGCACCCCTGAAGGCTGGGAATCTACACGTTCAGCGCGCGAGTTCGCCTTCATCCCATCCTGTTTGCGTCCGGTGCCGTTCCGCCTGCACGATGGTCCGAATCGCGGCCACCGCATCCTGCAGGCGGTCATTGACCACCGCATAGTCATACCGCTTGACCTCCCTCATCTCCCGGTGCGCCAGCCGCAGCCGCTGCCCGATTTGGCGGGAGCTCTCCGTGCCCCTGCGCCTCAGCCGCTCGCCCAGCACCTTCCACGAGGGCGGCAGCAGAAAGATTGTCGTCACGGGCAATCCGCTGCGCCGAACCGACCGGGCCCCCTGGATGTCAATCCCCAGAAAGACGTCCCTGCCCGCACGCAGGGCCCGTTCGATCGGCTTGCGCGGGGTGCCATACCAATGCCCCAGGATCCGCGCCGACTCGAGGAAACCGCCGTCCGCCCTCTCCCGGAGGAACCGTTGCGGGGAGAGGAAGCGATAGTCCTGCCCGCGGCGTTCCCCCCGACGCGGGGTACGCGTCGTGGCGGAGACGGAGCGGACGGCGTTCCTCTCCCTTCGCAGCAGCGCATGAAGCACGGTCGTCTTGCCGCTGCCCGAGGGAGCCGAAAGGACAAACAACCGGCCGCTTCTCCTCATTCGAGGAAAGGCGCTCCCCTCATTCGAGGTTAGCGGCCTGCTCCCGGATCTTCTCCACCTGCCCCTTCATCTCGATCACCCAGCGCACGAGGGAGCGGTCGCGCAGCTTGGATCCGAGGGTGTTCACCTCCCGATGGAGCTCCTGGGCCAGGAAATCGATCGTCCGGCCGGGGCTGGTCCCCTTGCCCGGGGAGGAGCGCCCCTTCAGCGCCGCGTTCAGGGCGGCCAGATGCGAGTCCATCCGATCCAGCTCCTCGCGGACATCGGCGGACTGGACCAGGGCAGCCGCCTCCGTCGTCACGGTCTTCGGATCCGGCCGACCGCCAGGGAGACTCCGGCTGAGGACCCGAATCCGGGCGGCCAGCCGCCGCTCCAGATCGGCTTGGATCTGCCCGCCTTGGCGCCGGATCTTGCCGGTCAGATCCTCCAACCGCCTGGCCAGCTGTCGGAGGACCTTCTCCAGCCGCCGGCCCTCCTTCCGGCGCATCTGGACCGCCTGCTGGAGCGCGCGCTGAACGGTCGCCTCCACCCTCGGCCATTGCTCCGCACCCGCCCCTTCCCGCTCCTGCACCGTCACGACCCGCGGCAGATTCAGGAGCATCGGCAGGGTAATCTCTCCTTTCACCTTGAGTCGGTGCTGCAGCCGCCGGAGCTGTCCGGCATACGACCGGGCGAGCCCCTCGTCGAAGGCCACGGGGAGCGATTCCTCCGCCGGGCGGACCATCACCGAGACCCGGACCTGGCCCCGTTGGATCCAGCGCCCCACCGCCTGCCGCAGATTTTCCTCGAATGCCTGGAGGCCTTCCGGCAGCCGGGCCTCTACCTCCAGAAATCGGTGGTTGACGGTGCGCACCTCCACGACCGCCCGGCCCGCGCCGCCCTGGCGGCGAGGCAACGTCGCCTCCGCCCGGCCGAAACCGGTCATGCTGGCAAGCATGTCGTGTTCGTTCGGCTCCCGGCGCGAATCCGCGGGTTGAGGCGCGCAAAACCCTCCAGGTACGCCGCCCGCTCCTCCAGGAGCTGCTTGGTGAGGGATTGAATCTGGGAGGGCGTGTAATACCGGTCCAGCCGAAAGCGCTCCATCTCCACCCCCTCTACCCGGCGCGGGACCTGCGTGCCGAAGAGGGAATCCTCCTCCCACTCGATGCTCCCGCGCGCGATGCCGCGGATGATCGCCGCCATCTCCGGGATCTGCACGCGGGTGACCTTCTGCTGGACGAGGCGGCTCCCGTCAGGCTGGCGTTCGACGACCTCGCCGACCCCCCCGGTGTTCAGAAGATAGCAGGAGACCTTGCTGCCGTACCGCTCGAGAAACTCCAGAAACCGGTTGCCCTCCTCGGCCTCGTCCCCCACGATGAACGGGTTGGTCCCCACCACCCGGACCGATTCCCCCGCCCGCCGAGGGTCTCCACCGGAAT
>CAYFHV010000188.1:0-2078 GCA_964343105.1 uncultured Planctomycetia bacterium
GGCGGTACGCCGAGAACCATCCGGAGGCACGCCGGCTGCCGGACTTTCTCGACTACCTGGACTCGGTCATCCTCACGGAGGCGGATCTTCCGGAAGAGGAGCCGGAGGAGGATCCGCCGGACCGGGTGCGGCTCATGACGATCCACCAGGCCAAGGGGCTGGAGTTCGACCGGGTGATCCTGCTGGGCATGGTGCAGAGCCGCTTTCCCGGGCGGGCCAGGCCCGACCCGGTTCCGTTCCCGTTGGAGCTGATGAAGGAGCCTCTGCCGATGGGCGATGTCCATCTCCAGGAGGAGCGGCGGCTCTGCTATGTGGGCTGCACCCGGGCGCGAAAGGAGCTCGTCATGCTGACGCAGGAGCGGCCCAGGTACCGGCCCTCGGTCTTCGTGCGGGAGATGCTGGAGGGAGCGCCCGCGGGGCGGATCGTCCGACGGACGGTGGAGGAGCCGGCGGAGGTCCCGGGGCCGGCTGGCCAAGGCCTTCCCGCGGGCGCGGGGGAGCCGTCCCTCCTGCAGAATGAGCGGAAGGCCCTGGAGATCCTGCGCAAGCTCCGGATGCTTGCCCCCAGCGA
The DNA here is from genome assembly GCA_964343105.1 of uncultured Planctomycetia bacterium. Lineage (GTDB taxonomy): Bacteria > Omnitrophota > Gorgyraeia > 1-14-0-20-64-10 > 1-14-0-20-64-10 > CAYFHV01. The sequence goes on from CAYFHV010000188.1 coordinate 572, forward strand.
TGAGGCCGGTTTCTCGCGGGCATTGCAGGAATGGACCGAGCTGGGGCGATCCGCCCGGGCGATCGGGAGGCCTGTCCGCTCATGGGTGCCGGCCCTTTCCTGGGTCGGTGAGGGGAGGTTCAGCTTCACGCAGCTTGAGGCGTACCGCTCCTGCCCCTGGAAATACCTGTACGCGCACATCTACAAGATTCCCATCCGGGCGACGCCCCAGATGAATCTCGGATCGGATCTTCACCGGGCCCTCCAGTGGTTCTACCAGCAGATCATGCAAGGACGCGTTCCGCCGCTGGAGGATCTGCGGGTGGCATTCCAGCGCTGCTGGGCCCCGGGGCGTTATGGTGAGCTCGTCCAGAATGAGGGATTCCAGAAGCTCGGCCTGGAGCTCCTCAGCGCCTTTTACCGGAAGTACGACGGCGCCTTCGGCCTCCCCCTGCACGTCGAGAAGGACTTCGTCCTGCAGTGGGCCGACGGCCGGATCCACGGGGTGGTCGACCGGATCGATCCCCTTCCGGACGGGGAGGTGGAGATCATCGACTACAAATCCGGAAAGCCCAAGGACCGGGCGACCTTCGAGGAGCAGCTTCAGCTCTGGCTCTATGCCCTTGCGGCGGAGGAGGTGCTGAATCTCAAGCCGCGGAGGGTCAGCTTCCACTATCTTCAGGACAACAGCCGGCTCTCCTTCGATCGCCAGCCGGACACGCTCGAGCTGGCCAAGCAGCAGGTCTTGGGGCTGGTCCGCTCCATCCGCTCCGGCGCGTTCGAGCCCGCCCCCACGCCGGGGAAATGCCGCCGCTGTGATTTCCGGCGGCTCTGCCCCGCCAGCGCCGCATAGCCCCTAACTGGTGATTTATATGTATAAAAGTATGTATGTATGACCATGTGTCTGGTATACTGATTTAATGGACAGAGATTATGGCAGTTTTGTTTGGAACGTCGAGAAAGAGAAGGTCAACGTTGCCAAGCATGGCGTTGATTTTGTTACGGCGAGCAAGGCCTTTCTCGATCCAAGGAGAAGGATATTTGTGAACGCAAGGCATAGTGGAATGGAGGAGCGGTTTTACTGCATTGGTAGTGTGGGTGGTAGGATTCTAACCGTTCGATTCGTCTATCGCGGTGAGAAAATCAGAATCTTTGGAGCAGGTTATTGGAGAGGAGGCAAGAAACACTATGAAAGCAAGGAGTTATTGGGAGATGCCAGTGGGCAAGCTGACCCGAATCAGAGATTTCCTACCTCCTCCTAGTCAGCTTGTTGCAAAGGAGGAGACAACGAAGGTGACGATTGCCCTTGAGAAATCCAGCATCGACTTTTTCAAGCGGCAGGCGAAAAAGAACCATACGAAATATCAGAGGATGATTCGGGAGGTGTTGGATCAATATGCTTTCCACTACCATGCCGCTTGATTAAGCGTCGCCACAAATAACAGCCGGCTCTCCTTCGATCGCCAGCCGGACACGCTCGAGCTGGCCAAGCAGCAGGTCTTGGGGCTGGTCCGCTCCATCCGCTCCG
>CAYFHV010000189.1:0-2070 GCA_964343105.1 uncultured Planctomycetia bacterium
TGGAGGTCCTTCATCGTCGCATACCACTGATAGAGAACATTTCCGGAAGGGAGATCGGGATTCCGTAGAGAGAGTCGCTTGTTGAGACGATCGGCAGGGGGCAGAGCTTCCAACTCCGGAGAGCTTGCGAAAGGCCTTTCGCCCAGGTACTCCAGGACGATGGTTCTAAGATCTGGGACGACTACCCGGAGGATCCCCTGCGGTTCAAGCACGCGGAGGCATTCTCTGAGGAGAGATTTCGCCTGTTCGAGGTAGAGATGCTCTAGCAGGTGTGAGGCATAGATCGCCGAGAAGGAGTTGCTTCGACAGGGGAGAGGTTTTCTTACATCATGGATAAGAAGATTGGGAGACCAGGGGATATCGAGCTGGCCTGCGGGTAAGATGCGAAGAGCTTTCAGGAGTCTGCGGAGAATCGGAAACTTAGAGAGGTAAGCATTCCAGGAGCCATCGAGGTTAATCCATCCCGGCGGAGCAACCAGCCCACACCCGAGGTGAAGTTTCTTTAAATTTGAACTGACGTGATCGGCGATGTTCCACCACGAAGGTCAAGAAGTTCAGAGCGGGGCCGAGGGGACGACTTTTGAACTCCCTCCCCAGGAGGTCGTGGCCGAATTCATAGCAGATTTTCGGGGCTGGTGCCTCACCGAGGAGGCGGCCCAGCTGGCCCGCCAGGTTCCTGCCGTAGCCCTGTCAACCTAAACCATTCTAACCCAAAATCCCTAGCCGACCCTAGCAAGTATGAAAGTGACCACCGATAGGAGTCCTGAGACTAGCAGAGGAGTGTCATTTCTCCTCGGTTTCCAGCTGGAGGGTCGCGTGATGGATTCCGAAGCGTTCGCATAGAAGTTTGTTGAGTTCCGCCAACATCGTGCAGCTTCCACTCAGATCCTGAATGACCACATGGCCGCTCATGGCTTCCATCCCAGAGGTGATCGTCCAGATGTGGACATCGTGAACTCGTTTGACCCCCGGTACGGCTTGCATGGTCCGCATGACGTCGACCACGTCAATGTGGGCAGGGGTTCCTTCCAACAGGATGTTGACCGACTGCACAATGAGGTTCCACGATCCCCAGAGGATCACGGCGCAGACCAAAAGACTTGCCACTGGATCGGCCAAGTGCCAGCCGGTTGTCCAGATCACGATGGCCGCACCGATGACGCTGACGGAGCCCACGGCATCCGCAAGGACATGGAGGTAGGCGCTACGCAGATTAATACTCTGGCTTTGCGTCCGGCGCAACACCCATGAGCATCCCAGGTTCGCCACGAGACCGATAATCGCAGTCACCAGCATCATCGGGGCCTGCACCACGGGTGGGCGGAGAAACCGCTGGATCGCCTCATAACCGATCCATACCACGATCAGCCAGAGGGTGAGGCCGTTGAGGAACGCTGCAAGAATCTCGGTGCGATAGAACCCGTAGGTCTTAGTCCGAGTCGCCGGCTGGTGGGTGATCCAAACAGCCGCCAGGCTCATCCCTAAGGCAGCGGCATCGGTCGCCATGTGGCCCGCATCCGCCAGAAGCGCCAGGCTGTGGGAAAGGAATCCGACCACGATTTCCAGGACCATGACGCCGGCGGTGATCATCAATGCTACCGTCAGGGGTCGAAGGTCCCTCCCCGTCAAGAGTGTATGGGGGTGTTTGGACATCTGGACTAGATCGCTTCGCTCCCTCGCTCCCCGGTGCGGATGCTGACGGCCTCCTCCATTGCTGAGATGAAAATCTTACCATCGCCGCGCCGGCCCGTGTGCGCCGTCTGTCGGATCGCCTCAACAATGGCGTTGCACTGGTCGTCGGGGCAGATGATGTCAATTTTGACCTTCGGGGTAAACTCCATGACCGATTCGCGGGCATGGTGAGGGTAACCTTCGTCCTTTTCCCGACCGAATCCCTTCATCTCCGACACACTCATCCCATGGACGTGGATCTTGTGGAGCGCATCCGTGACCTTTTGCAACATGAACGGTTGAATATACGCCTTGATCTCCTTCATCAAAATTCCACCTCCTCCTTTTCGAACCAGCGATAGATCGCCGGCAGCACAATGAGGGTCAGCAGCGTCGAGG
>CAYFHV010000190.1:0-2018 GCA_964343105.1 uncultured Planctomycetia bacterium
CTGCCGCGCCTGCCGCGCCGGATCGAGGGATTCGACGTCTCCAACATTTACGGCCGGGAGGCGGTGGGCTCCTGCGTCTGCTTTGTGGATGGGAAGCCCTGGAAGGACGGCTACCGGCGCTTCCGGGTGAAGAGCGTGGCCGGCATCGACGATTTCGCCATGATGCGGGAGATCCTCCGCCGCCGGTATCAGGGACTGTCCCCGCAGGGGACTGTCCCTGAAAAAAAGCCGCACCCGGATCTGGTGCTGATCGACGGGGGGCGAGGGCATCTGAACGCGGCGCTGGAGGTCCTGAAGGAGCTCAAACTCGATCTGCCGGCGGCCGGGATCGCCAAGGAGTTCGAGGAGATCTTCCTGCCGGGCCGCAGGGAGCCGATCCTTCTGCCGCCGGAGTCGCGGGCGCTGCAGCTCCTCCAGCGGGTGCGGGACGAGGCGCACCGGTTCGCCATCGGGTATCACCGGCTCCTGCGCGGCAAGCATGCCTTGGCCTCCGCGCTGGATGAGATCCCCGGCGTCGGGAAGCGCAGGAGGCAGGACCTCCTCGTCCGCTTCGGCTCCGTGGAGGCGATCCGCCGCGCCTCGGTCGAGGACCTGGCCCAGGTCCGCGGCATCTCCGAAATGCTGGCCGAGCGGATCCACCGCCACCTTCGGCGTTGAATAAGTTATCAATATATGATAACTTATAGACGTGGAGGTCCGGACGCGAATTACCCAGGCGGCTCGGGAACAAGGGATGACCGCAGCGGAGGTGGCCAGGCGGTTGAAGCTTTATCGCTCGAACATTTCCGCCATGGACGCAGGGAGGCGGTCGGTTTCTCTAAAAACCCTGGCCCGCGTAGGGAAATTGCTCGGTTGCAGCCCGGCCGACCTGATTGACGCGACGTGGGTTCGCGAAAGGCCTTTGTTTCGGAGCCGCGCCGTCAACCTTTGGGTGAAGGAGCGCGACTTGGGAACCCCGGATGGCTCCGAGAAAGGGTGGGTTCACAAAGCGACGCTTGCCTGGCAGAGGCATTACCGCTCGATCCGGCGATGAGGCGTCCCCCCGGCGATCCTTATCGCGCCGTCTTGGCGCGTTTCAACCGGACAGGCGTCCGCTATGTAGTCGTAGGTATGTCAGGCATCAATTACTACGCGAAGAGGCCCTCCCAAGCATTTGGCACCATGGATTTCGATCTATTTCTTGACCCGACCCTCAGTAACGTGAAGAAGGCTCTCAGGAATCTTGAAAGGTTGGGGCTTACCCTTGGAACGAAGGAAGGGGCCTTAGGATCCGTCAAGGGATTGACTGGGGAAGAGCTGAAACAGTTGGTGCGCCACCGCGTCACCTTCGTGGCGACTACGCCGGAGGGTTTCATGGCGGAGCTGCTTCTTCAAATTTCGGGGTACCCTTTCTCTGAATTGGCGAAGGACGCGGCCACGTTCGATGCGCAGGGTGTCCCTGTCCGTGTCGGCCGTTTGGAGAAGCTCCTTCGCTCGAAGAAGATCGCCGGCCGTCCCAAGGATCTTCATTTCTTACGTCGGTACTCGTCTCTTAAAGAGGAGGAGTAAGGGTGAGAAAAATATCCGCATCCGTCGCTCGAAGACGTTTGGGTTCTATTCTGGATGGAATCGTAAAGCAGAGAAAGCCGGTCGTTATCACCAAAGGCAATCGGCCGATTGTCGTCCTAAGGCCGATAGAATCCGAAGACCGATTGAAAGCATGAGTTGGCAGAAGGAATCCACGCCGTTTCAGCGCAAAGTATATGAAGCGATCCTTCGGATCCCAAAGGGGCAGGTACGCACGTATGCTCAGATTGCCCGTGCCGTCGGTAGCCCCAAGGCCGCGCGTGCGGTGGGGCAGGCCCTCAAGCGCAACCGATGGGCGCCGAAGATTCCCTGCCACCGGGTCATCGCCTCCGACGGCACCCTCGGCGGATATTCCGCCCGCGGGGGCCTGGCCGCCAAGCGCCGTCTCCTTCGCCGGGATAGGTTCAGATTTCTAACGCAACGCCTTTGACTTTAGACTTGAAGGTTTAAGG
>CAYFHV010000191.1:0-2005 GCA_964343105.1 uncultured Planctomycetia bacterium
CGGGCCCTGGCGCAATGGGAAATGGCAGAGAGCAGCGGTTCCGCAACCTGCGGTCAAGGCGAGGGCAGAGCGGGAGTTATGGGGTCTGGAAATTCAGCGGGGGGCGAGCAGGCTTCTTCGGGGGGTGGCCGCAGAGCGGTTGGGCAGCCTCAGGCGGCACGAAAGCGCACCGAGGCGACAGGGTCTCGGACCCATTGCCGCGAGGCAGCACAGGCAGAGACCCCCAGCAAGAGGAGCGCCCGGGTTGCTACGGCCCCTTGGCCCAAGCCCAGATGGAGGGCTCCGAGGGTCCCGGGGGGCATTCGAGGAGCATCCTGGCCAAGCCCAGCAGACTCATGGTCTTCAGGCAGGGACTTTTGAGGTTGCGGGTGAAGAAGATCTCGGTCAAGACCTGGGCCAGGAAGAGCGAAAGGATGAAGTTGAGGATGGCCTTGGGAGCGTGCTTGAAGCAGTGGTCCAGGCCGAATTCCCGGTCCTGCTCGTTGAAACCCTCTTCCTGATCCCATCGGGCATGCCCGAGGCGGTGGATGGTGAGTGCGGGCAGTTTCGAGGCCGGACCGACCACCGCCCACATCCAATCCTGGGCCTCCATGGTTTCTATCCACTGTCCTGCGATGCGCCTGCGGACGTTGCGGTGCCGGATGGTGCGCACCACGCGGACGGGGATCCCCTCCATGCTCGGCCAGGAGGTGAAGCCGGGGATGTCCCAGTATTGGATCCTCTCCTTGTCCACTACCTCTTCCTTGGCTTGTAGGGTGGGCAGAAGCGCCTGGACGTCCTGGTAGAGATCCCGGCGCTCCTCCTTCAACACCACGATGGCGGAGCGTCCTGCCTCGACGATGGCCCTCAGGATGGGCGCCTCCAGGTAGAGGGCATCCATGGTGAAGACCTCGATGAAGGGGTACTCCTGGATGACACGCTTCACCAGCCGAGGCGCCGCCGTCCGCTCCCCCTCCCCGGGAAGCAACATCTCCGCATCCAACGCCATAAGTGGCTCCGAATTAACAAGTTGCGCCACCACGCTCTGGTGGTAGAACTGGATGCGGGTCTCCTGGCCGGCCTGGACCTCCCGTCGGAGACACTCGGGACAACAACGATGGAAGCTCTTGAAGTGCTCATGGCCGTCGATGGCCGCCGTCATGGGCATGGAGAGATCCCTTCGCCGCAGGGCCTTGTTGCGGCGCGCCTTGGCGCAGACCCCCTTCATGACCTGGCGCAACCCCTCCGGATCCATGCGGGCGTAGGCGTAGCCGATCGTGTCGGCGCTGGGGACATTCTTGCCTACCAGGGGCCTGCCGCGGCGCTTGAAGATCTCCTCCAGAGCGTGCAAACTCTTCAACCGCTGGGCGAAGAGCAGGAAGACCGATCGGACCACGTCGGGCAAGGGGACCTGGGGAATCTTTCGCCCCTCCCGGAGGTGCTCCCCCAGCAGCTTCGAGAAACTGTAGCGGCTCTCCAGATAGGCAGCCAAGCGCCTGAGCGTCTTGCTTACTCCTTCCGCTGGCGAAGCTTCGCCGCATAGCGTGTGGAGATATCCAGCAGGAGCTTGCGGATCTCCCGGTCCCGATCGATCCATGCCCTCACCCGGGTCTGCCAGACGGCAGGGACGTGCAGCGAGCGCTGTCGCCCCTTCTGCACGATGTAGAGCCGAAGGGAGGGATGCCTTTCCCCACGACTGCAGTGGCAACTGGGCTTCCCGCAGCGGCGCAGTTTTACCTGGAGGGAGCCGTGTAGCAAGCCAGGGTGTTGCAGGAGGCTGTGCAATCGTGCCACGGCCTGTCTCTCAGCTGGCGGCAGATAGGAGCGGTGGCGCATGGCGGTTTTCATGTCGGGGCCATATACTACAGGACAGATATGCCGGAAACAAGGGGAAAATCGACACTGCGAAAATGCTCCCCCACCTCAAAACGACGGAAAGGCCTTGCCGGACGGCAAGTTATCGGAAGGACTACCCCCTACTTACGGAACCGCTGGGCGAGAGGGGGGAGGGCGAGAGGGAGGGTCG
>CAYFHV010000192.1:0-2003 GCA_964343105.1 uncultured Planctomycetia bacterium
CTCGGAAGCGCGACTTCGCCTTCATCGCTCCGGCTGGCGCTCCGCGACACGAAGGCGGGCCGACCGGGAACGCGGGTTGCGAGCCACTTCCTCAGCGGAAGGCCGGATCGGCTTGCGAGTCCGAACCGCAAGCCGGCCGGACCGCGCCTGCTCCCGGAAGGTCCGCTTGACGATCCCGTCCTCGAGAGAGTGGTACGAAAGCACCGCGATCCGGCCGCCCGGCCTGAGCCGATTCACCGCCTGCATGATCGCCCCGGGCAGGACCTCCAGCTCCCGATTGACGGCGATGCGGATCGCCTGGAAGGTGCGCGTCGCCGGATGAATCCGCCCGTGTCGGGCCCCCGCGGGCACCGCCCGGCGGACCACCTCGGCCAGCTGGGTCGTGGTGGACAGCGGCCTCGCCCGCACGACCGCCCGGGCGATCCGGCCGGCCCAGCGCTCTTCGCCGAAATCCCGCAGGAGTTTCTCCAGCTCGTGGATGGAAGCCCGGTTGACGATCTCGGCCGCCTTCACGGGCTCCTCCTCATCCATCCGCATATCCAGCGGCCCCTCGCGGGAAAAGGAGAAACCGCGCTGAGGATCCTCCAACTGGAGCGAAGAAACTCCAAGATCAAGAAGTACGCCATCGAGAAGCCCGCCCCCCCCCTGCTGAAGCCGCTCCTCCAGCTCCCCGAAGCTGCCGTGAATCCAGGTCACCTGCCCCGCAAACCGCCTCAACCGATCCTGGGCGACTTCCAGCGCCCGCTGGTCCCGATCCATGGCCACCAGCCTGCCGGACCGGCCGATCCCCTCCAGGATCGCCTCCGCATGCCCACCCAAGCCAACCGTCGCATCCAGAACGACGGCTCCGACCTTCAGCCCCAGCCCCTCCAGAACCTCCTGGACGAGGACCGGATGGTGGACGATCGTCAAAGCATGCTGTCGTTGGAGTAGCGGCGGATGAGCTCCTGGTAGTTGCGCGCTTGCTGGACGAGCCGCAGGATGTACCGGGGATTGGCCCGACCGTAAATGACCCCCAGCCGATCCTGCAAGTTGGACGCCAGCTGCCATCGAACCATCGGGATATCGATCTCAGTCGGGGAGTAGTTTTTCCGCGATCTGCTCATAACTCTCTTTATTCTGTTCATAGAACTTCCTCCACTCCTCCTTGTCCCAGACCTCCAGCCGGTTCGAAACCCCTACCAGCATCACATCCCGCTTGATCCCCGCGTACTCCTTCAGGTACGGCGGGATCAGCACCCTCCCCTGCCGGTCGCAGGACAGCTCGCACGCTCCCGAGAAGAAGATCCGGTTGAATCGGCGCGCCTCCGACTTGGTGAAGGACAACCCGCGAAAGCGGCTCTCCTGCGTGCGCCACTCGTCCTCCGGGAAAACAAAAAGGCATCGGTCAAGCCCCCGCGTCACCACGAACCGCTCGGTGTAATGCTCCTTCATCACCTCCCGGAACCGGGAGGGGATGATGAGCCGTCCCTTGCGATCGATCGTATGCTCGTACTCGCCGTAGAACACCGCGCATCAGCCCGAAAGCGAGAGGGGCAGTCTCACGTTTCCGATCAACTGCCCCTCCCCACCCAAAAGGTTGTGGGTGCGCCAATTGGCGAGGCGGTCATCCCGCTTCGCGCTTCCTTGCCTCTCCCCCGAAGGGGGCTCCCCGATAAAGGCAAACCCGACGGCACCCACAACAAAGATCTCTACTTCCATCCACTTTCCTCTACACAGAACCCAAGAATACATTCCGCCTCCACTGTTGTCAAGGGGAAAAGGGGAAAAATTAAAAGGTCACAAGATGTAGGGAAAACGGGCGGCAGAGAGCCTACGGATTGGGTCTAGGGAAGTGGGGCGGGATCAGGAAACGCTGGCGCTTGGCCTGGGAGCCTCAGGCGGGGGCACGAGCCATCTCCAACTCCCTCAGAAGCTTGGAGAGCACCCGCCGGAATTTCTGCTGGGAAGAGCGCGGGACAACATAGTCCAGCCATGGGCCAAAGGTGGAGCTTGGCGACCAG
>CAYFHV010000193.1:0-590 GCA_964343105.1 uncultured Planctomycetia bacterium
CCGACTGCTCCAGTCCAGCGGCCTGCGCCAGGATCTCGAGCAGGAGATTTCCCTGCCCCGGCGTCACCGCCCGGCCCTCGATCCCGGCAGCCGACAGGATCGCGATCAACCGGCCCGCCTCCTGCTCCATCCCGGCCACGACCGCCGCACGCGCATCCCACCGGGTGACGAGCTCGATCACCACCTGATCCCCCTCCATTCCAGCCGCGAACAACACCGGCAAGCCCCTATCCTTGAGCACCCGCACCTCCGGATGCTTCGCCTCCAGCCCCGCCCCGATCACCACCGGAATCAGCCCCTGCGCCGCCTCGTCCCGCAGCCCGCTGAGGAACGCTCGCACCCTGTCCTCGGCCTCCTCCATGCCGGCGGTGGGGGGTTTCTCCCCATTCTTTTGAAGGGCCTTCTCCACCCGGCCGGCCTGGCCGGGATCCAGCGCCTGCAGCAGAGCCAGCAGGCGGCGCTCCTCCTCCGGCGTCCGACCCGCAGCAAAAACGGCCTGAGTGATGCTCACCGCCCGCTGGTAAGCGCGGTCCACCTCCTCCAGAGGCAGGCCCTCGATCATCACCCGCCGGTAGCCCTCCACCGCCTCC
>CAYFHV010000193.1:600-1980 GCA_964343105.1 uncultured Planctomycetia bacterium
TCCACCACCCCGGGGTCCACCAGAACCGCCAGCCGGATCCGGCCCAGCGTTTCGTCCAGAATCCCCTTCAGCTCCTCCCGACGGGAACGAGCCCGCTCGTTCGACCGGCTAAACCGCTCCGCAAGCTCTTTCCCCCTGGCCATATCCTTCGTTGCCGGTGGACGGCCTTCCTCATTCGCCTGCTCCACTCTCCGCGCGACCTGTCCCAGCTCTTCCCGGATCGCCCAATGCTCGTCCGCCGGAATCCCGTGCAGCTTCTCGAATATCAGGTAGCTCGCGCGATCCAAATCCCGGCTGGGTCCTTCCTTCTGTCCGCTGTGACCCGCAATATGATCCCGCGCGGCGTGGACCGCCGCCCGCAGCTCAGTTCCTCCCACCTCCTCCAGCCAGGCATCAAACCGCTCCAGAAACGGGGAGAACAACAGCTCCCTCCGCGGGTCCACCGACCCCTTCGCCAACAGCGCCACCGCCTCCAAGTCGGCACCTGCCAGCACCTCCCCGTTCACCATCCCGGGCCGCACGTCCAGGTTCGTCTGCATGACGTCGGTGACGCTCCCGTCCCGAATGTCCAGCGTCACACCCCGGTACGTGTTGCTCCCGGGAACGCCCGCGACCGCTCCCCCCGCCGCCTTCCGAGGAGCCCACGCGTGATCCGGATCCCCAAAAAAGAGAGCCAGCAGGATCGCAACCCCATCCCCCTTCAAATCCAGACCCACGCTGTAGTGCCCCGCCACCACCGGCAGACCCTTCACCTGCGTGGACTCCAAAAACCGGCGCTGCAGCATCGAAAAACCGCTCAAGGTGCCGGGCAGAAGACGAAGATCCAAAAGATCCGCCGCCTCCGGATGCGCCGGATTCATTGAGTGAAAACCCACCCCCGCCGCCAGGTTGAAGGCGACCGGAGCCGCCCTCTCCCCTTCTTCCCGGCTCAAGTGAATCTCCGCGCCCAGGGAAGGCAATCCCATGGCCTCATCCAACTTCTCCAAACGGCTCAAGTGAACCAGACGAAGACGGCCCGCCGCCGCCAAAGCTTCCGCAGAAGATTGCCGGGCCGCCAACTGCAGTTGGCGCCTCAGCGCCGCGCGAGCCCCTAAGCTCAATAGAGAATAATCCGGGCTCGCCTGAATCCCGGACCAGGCCGCGTGAAAGCGCCCCAGACCGGCCCAATCCAACCCTTCCGGAAAACCCAGCTTCAAAGGAGAGAGACCCGCCCGTTCCAACTCCGGGCGAACGGATTCCAAATCCGCCAGAGCCGTCAGCGTCTCCTGCGCGGCCAAGCGAACAGACCACTCCGGGTGCGAGAGATAGGCCACCAAAGGAGCCACCGCGGCGCTCAGCGCTTCCACCCCAATCTTGTTCTCCGCCAGAGCCGTCAGCGTC
>CAYFHV010000194.1:0-1978 GCA_964343105.1 uncultured Planctomycetia bacterium
TGAAGAGCCATTCCGCGGGCGGCTCGGGGGAGGCATCCGCAAAGGCGACAGCCTCGTCCACCAGGTCGTTGGCCTCTTTCTCCAGCGTCTTCAGCTCAACCTCGGTGAGGACTCCTTCCCGGATGCACCGGTTGCGGAAGAGCAGGATGGGATCCCGCTGTTTCTCCCGCTCGACCTCCTCCTTGGTCCGGTAGATGGCGGCGGAGGGGTCACGCATCGAGTGCCCGCGGAAGCGGTATGTCCGGGCCTCGATGAGGGTGGGCGTCTTCTCGGTCCGGGCCCGCGCCACCGCCCGACCCGCCACCTCGCGCACCGCCAGCACATCCATGCCGTCCACCGCCTCACCCGGGATCCCGTAGGTCTCGGCGATGCGCCAGATCTCGGTCTGGGCCAGGGCGCGATGAATGGCGGTGCCCATGGCGTAGCGGTTGTTCTCGCAGACATAGATCACCGGTAGCTTCCAGAGCGCAGCCAGGTTGAGCGATTCGTGGAACTCTCCCTGGGGCACGGCACCGTCGCCGAAGTAGCAGAGCACGACCTGGTCGCCCCCCTGGTACTTGATGGCAAAGGCAGCTCCCGCGGCCAGCGGCAGGTGAGCGCCCACGATGGCGTGGCCGCCGAGGAAGTTCACGCTTCTGTCGAAGAGGTGCATGGAGCCGCCCTTGCCCTTGCAGAGGCCGTCTCGTCGGCCGAAGAGTTCGGCCATCATGCGCCGGGGATCCGACCCCTTGGCCAAACAGTGGCCGTGCTCCCGGTAGGAGGAGATGGCATAATCGCCCGGGCGGAGCGCCGACGTTGCGCCCACGGCAACGGCCTCTTGGCCGATGTAGAGGTGGAGGAACCCGCCGATCTTCCCCAGCGCGTACATCTCAGCCGCCTTCTCCTCGAAGCGACGGATCAAGACCATCTGAGAGTAGAGCCGGCGGGCGAGCTCCACGTCCACCCTGGGAGTCAGAACCGTTTTCGCCTGCGCCATCGAAGCTACCTCCCTACCAGCGCATCAAGCTCAGGTCATCGACGGACAGCCGAAGCCTGAGCCGAAAGATCGCCACAATGATGGCGAGCCCGACGGCGACCTCCGCAGCCGCCACGGTCATGACAAAGAAGACCAGGACCTGCGCATCGGCGGTTCCAAAGCGTTGGCCAAAAGTCACCAGCGTCAGGTTCGCGGCGTTGAGCATCAGCTCGATGGACATGAAGATCACCAGCGGATTCCGGCGCACCAGGACCCCCATCACCCCGATGGTGAAGAGGATCGCTGAGAGCGCGAGGTAATAGGTTTCCGGAACCATATTGCTACACGGACTTCCGCTTGGCCAGCGCGAGCACGCCCACCAGAGCGGCCAGGAGGAGGACCGAGGTGACCTCGAAGGGGAAGAGGTAGTCGGTAAAGAGGAGCCGGCCGACAGACGCCACGCTCCCAGGCGGGCGGGCCGCTGCGGGAGCAGAGAGGAAGGACGGCTTGAGGATCAACCCAATTTCGAGCAGCAGCAGCCCTCCGAGCGGCAGCGCCAGGAGCCGGTAGGGCCGGAGCGGATCCGGACCCGTCTCCTCCTTCCCCGGGATCAAAACCATAATGGCGAAGATGAAGAGAACCATGATGGCCCCGGCATAGATGATCACCTGGGCGGCGGCGAGGAACTCTGCCCCGAGCATCAGGTAGAGCACCGCCACGCACCCCAGGTTCACCACGAGGAAGAGCGCCCCGTGGATCGGGTTTCGCCTGAGCACGAGCCCCAGGGCCGAGGCGATAGCCAGGAGCGCGATTACGAAGAAGGCGAGGAGCTGCATCGCGCTATGGCCTCCGGTCGGCAGGAATCGGGACGGGCGACCGCGGGCTCCCGTCGGGGTTGGCCGGCTCCAGCGCGAGGAGCATCTCCTTCGTGTAGATCATACCGGCGCGGCTGTAGGACGCGAACTCCAGAATCCCCGTGTCCATCCGGATGGCGTCCTCCGGGCACGCCTCCACGCAGTAGCC
>CAYFHV010000195.1:0-1977 GCA_964343105.1 uncultured Planctomycetia bacterium
AATTGGATAACCTTCCTTTCTTCGATGTGTCCTGTAGGAGGGCGGATAAACAAAAGCGACTGCCGCTTGAGTAAGAGCGTTGCAGTCGCCTGGAAACCTGCCTATCGTCTCGCTACAACCGTTTCAAACTTACTCGAACAACGCTATGATGCCCGATCCCCCGACGGAAGTCAAGGGAATTCTGCACGAATTCTGCAGGGAATTCTGCTCCAATCTTGCTACAAGCGCTCCTTGATCCGGCCATAAACCCGCTGAGCAACCTCCACCTTGGGCATCATGAGCTTGCTGCGCGCCCGAATCTTCAGCTCAACGGTTTTGGTGGTCAGCTGCCGGACGGTGATGCGGACGTTGGCATCCTCGATGGTCGCCTGGATCACCCCCTGCTTGGGAGACTCGAGGGTGACCAGCCCCATCGACTGGGCCACCTCCAGACTGGCCCGGTAGACGGTGTCACGGGAGCTGTCCAGATGGTCCACCACGGAGTCGCGGCTCACCGCGTAGCCGCCGGCCGCGCCCGCCCCCAGCAGCAGGACCGTGCACCCGGACACCGCCGGGGCTGCAAGGATCAGAAGAACAAGCAGGCTGACAGGACGCCTCACGCAAGAACCCTCCTTCCGTTCACCTCCGCATGCCATGATACCGAACCCCTCCGCTCCGGGCAACCGGCTAGGCGAGGATCTTCCGAAGGACATAGGGGAGGATACCGCCGTTCCGGAAGTATTCCGCTTCCACAGGGGCATCGATCCGGCAGAGGGTGGTGAAGCGCTTCTCCTTCCCGGAGTCCTCGACAGCGACCACCCCCAGATGCTGTCCGGGCCTGAGGGAGCCGCCCAGCCCCTCGATGGAGTAAATCTCTTTCCCCGTCAGGCCGAGGGAATCGGCATCCTGCCCGGGCTCGAACTGGAGCGGCAGGATCCCCATGCCGATGAGGTTGCTCCGGTGGATCCGCTCGAAGCCTTGGGCGATCACCGCCTTGACCCCGAGCAGGGCCGGCCCCTTGGCGGCCCAGTCGCGGGAGGATCCGGAGCCGTACTCCTTGCCGGCCAGGACGATCAGGGGCACCCCCTCCTTGCGGTAGCGCTCGGCGGCCTCAAAGACCGACATCCGGGCGCCGTCCGGCAGGTGCACCGTCCACCATCCCTCGGCGTCCGGCGCCAGGCGGTTCTTCAAGCGTACATTGGCGAAGGTGCCGCGCGTCATCACCCGGTCGTTTCCTCGCCGGGCGCCGTAGCTGTTGAAGTCCTTGGGGTCCACGCCGAGCGAGACAAGGTACTCGCCGGCGGGGCTCTCCTTCGCGATGGATCCGGCGGGCGAGATGTGGTCGGTGGTGATCGAGTCGCCGACGGACTCCAGGACGCGGGCGTTCCGGATCGGCTGAGCCGGAGGCAGCTGCGTCGGGAAGCTGAGGAAGTAAGGCGGTTCCTGCACGTAGGTGGATTGTTTGTTCCACCGGTAGAGGTTCCCCTCCGGCGCCGGGATCGCCTTCCACTCCTCCGTCCCCTCGAAAACCTGCGCGTAGCGCTTCCGGAAGGCGTCGGCGGTCACGCTGGTAAGGATGGCCCGGCTGATCTCCTGCGCCGAGGGCCAGAGGTCCTTGAGGAACAGATCCGTCCCTCGCGCATCCCTGCCCAACGGCTCGCGCGTCAGATCCAGATCCATCCGGCCGGCGATGGCGTACGCCACGACGAGCATCGGGCTGGCCAGGTAGTTCGCCTTGACCTGCGGGTGGATCCGCCCCTCGAAGTTCCGGTTGCCGGAGAGAACCGCCGCCACCACGAGCTCCTTCTCCTTGACCGCTTTCGCCACCGGCTCCGGCAAGGGGCCGCTGTTGCCGATGCAAATTTGACAGCCATAGCCAGTGGTATAGAAGCCGAGCCTCTCGAGATACGGGGCAAGCCCTGATTTCTCAAGGTATTCGGTGACCACGCGGGAGCCGGGGGCGAGCGAGGTTTTCACGTAGGGCTGGACCTTGAGACC
>CAYFHV010000196.1:0-1965 GCA_964343105.1 uncultured Planctomycetia bacterium
CGGCTCGACCACATCGCTCATGCGACCTCAGCCAATCTGGCCCGATGGAATTTTGCCAGCTCGCTATTGGCTTTCGTCACGATCTCCAGCTTCTCGAGGAGACCATCCACGCAGTCTGCTGGGATAGCACAGTAGGCCTCACCATCCGTGGCACCAGTGTAGATTCGGTTGCCGACACAGGCAAAGCTTACTGCCACCTTGCGGGACTCAATCGCCAACGGGATGACGGCGCAAGTCGGTTTTCCGCTTGGAGCGGTATTACCCAGCGCTCCCGAAACTCGGGCAGCCTCCACGAGTAGCATCAGTTGGCGGGCGTTGCCCCGGATGAGGGCAATGTCTGGCTGGCCGGGCGGTTCTCCCAAAGGCGCGTACGTCGCGTACCTAAATGGCTTGGCCATGCGAGGAATCTCCGGGATTTCCTCGCGCGTGATGTAGCCAAGCGAGACCATCGTATCCATCATCCCCTCCAGCTCCTGGGAGCGCTCCGGAGGCAAATCCACGCGGTGCGTCCAGGCTCCGATCGGGCAAGAGTAGTGGTCTGAGGCCTCTGTGTAGAAGACGCCGCCCTCGGCTGCGGACTTCCAGTAGCCACAGCCCGCCGGAGCTGTGGCGGAAACCTTAGGGACCCCTTCGGGGATCTGCTCCGAGAAGGAGACTGCCACCGGGGGAGTCTCCAGGCCCAGGAGCTTCGTCATTCGTGCACGTTTCTCTTTCCAATCCATTATTATGTTACCCTCCAGTCTTTTTTATCCTTTTTTATCCGCAGCTGCGGGATATGGCGAGCGGAAGTTTGACCCTTGACGAATCGATTTCGAACGTTAAGAGGCTCTGCGCCTTCCTAAGGGCCTGATCCACCTCCCGCTGGGTATCCGCCCGGGCAAAGATGAAACCCAGATACCTCGATCCTTCCGGGAGAGGGACGATCTCCTGTCCGGGGTGAGCGGTGATCAAAACCTCCTCGATACAGGCGACTTGCCTTGCCTCCTCCATCCCTACAACCCTTCGCAGATTGCCCGCGCCTGGCACTGGTATCATCATGACCCCAGAGGGGGTGGGGTCGGGAGCAATGTTGCGCGTCTGCATTCCCAGCGCTTGCCGAAGAATCAGCTCTTCGAGCGAAATCCCCAAACCCATCTGTAGCGCTCTGGAGCAGCGCCCACCAATAGGCCGTGCAGCCACTTCGATCATGACCGGACCGTGTTCGCTTACTCGAAGCTCTGCATGAACCGGGCCGGTGCACAGACTCAAGGCCAGGACCGCTTGGGATGCACACGCATGGATCTGCTTTTGAATCCGGGCAGGCAACTGCGAAGGCCGTAGGTAGATCGTCTCCTCAAAGAATGGGCCATCCAGGGGATCCGGCTTATCGAATAGCGCCAGTACCCGCAGCCGCCTGTCCTCGATAATCCCTTCCAGGGCTACTTCTTTGCCAGGGATGAATTCTTCAACCAGGACCTCAGGGGAGGTCTTTACAGACTTAATGATCTTTTTCAGACGCTTCCAGGCACGGACAAAATTGTCCGGGTCATCGGTCCGAATGACACCCTGACTGGCCGAAAGCCTTGTGGGCTTAAGGACACAGGGGTAATGCACCTTGGAAGACACTTCGTATGGATCCGCGGTGATGGAGAAGAGGCGAAAGGCGGGGATGGGTAGCCCTTGACGCTGAAGCCGCTTGCGCATGAGATGTTTATCCCTACAGGCCTGGACAGATGCCACCGAATTCGATTTCAAACCAAGGACGCGCGATATCGCCGCGGCCGCAACCATGGTCGAGTCATCCATACCCAAGACCGCATCTAACGGATATTTCTTGGAGAACGCCCTAACGACCCGCGAGCAAAGTTCCAAATCCTCGAAGTCTAGCTCTAAATAGCCGGCCGGATTCTGGGACTCAAGGACATTCTTCTCTTCCGAAGCCACTGCGACTTCCACGCCTAAGCGCCTTGCCGCTTTAAGAAAATC
>CAYFHV010000197.1:0-1947 GCA_964343105.1 uncultured Planctomycetia bacterium
TCCAGGAAGTCGTAGCTGAGCTCTCCCTCCAGCCAGGGGCGAAGCCGGGGCCGGAAATTGATCCCGCCGCTCTGCTCCGTGAAGCTGTCTCCTTCCCTTGATCCGTCCAGATTGACGTTGCTCTCGTAGCCGTAGCCGGCGGAGGCGAAGAGGCTAAGCAGCGGGGGCGGAGGAGCGCGCCGCGCCTCCAGGATCCGCTCCGCCCGGCGCCTCAGCAAAGCGATGAAGAGCTTTGCGCGATCCGCGGCCTGCCCCTCCTTGTCCTGCAGCGAAGGCTCCTGCCCCTCCAGCGCCGCAGGAGGCGTGAGAAGCCAGACTGCGACCGTTCCGATGAGGACGGCCAGCGCCGTCCGCCGGGCTGGAGCCGAGATCTTCATCCCCTCAGGGCAGGCGGCGCTCGATGTCCTTCTCAAGGACGCTCTCATGCCGCTGCTCCCGGGATTTCACCTCCTCTTCCAGCGGAACCGGCTTCTCGGGCCGAATGGCCGGCGGGAGGGGCCCCATCTTCCTCTCCAGGATCTCGGCCAGGCGGCCCTGCTCGGATTTGAGCTCCTCGATGCGCGTCTGAAGGCGGCGGGCCTCAGGAGCGGGCGGTGATTCCTTCAGGCGTTTCTCGATATCCACGAGCTCCTGCTCCGACCGCTCGTAGGCCTCCACAAGCTCCAGGAGCGACGCCTCCTCCTCGGCCGGGCTCTGCGCCCATGAGCGGGTTGCCATTCCTGTGAGGAGGAGCGACAACGCGACCCAAATGGTTGGACCGGTCCTGCGCATCGCCACGATTCTAGCACGCAGGACGAGATTCAGATAGAATGGCGCAATTGAGGCAAGAGCGGAGGCGTCAACCGGGGCGATGAAACTGCGAGGCGGACCGCATACCAAGCTTCTGATCACAACCCTCGGGCTTCTCGCGGTCATGACCGCGGGCTCCCTTCTGACGGTGCGCCATCACTTCGGCCGCCAGCTCCGGCAGGAAGCGGCCCGGGAGATCCGGGTCGGATCCCATGTCCTGGGCTCCATCGTCGAACGGTCCGGCGCGCAGCTCTTGGACCGGGGCCGTGTGCTGGCCGAGCTGCCCAGTCTCCAGCTGGCTCTCACCAGGGACCGGCGTCAGCTCGAACCTCTTCTGGTGGAGGTCAAGGCGGTTCGGACCGCCAACCTGCTCTGGGCCACCGACGCCTCGGGGGCCGCGCTCGCCAGCACCGGAGAGTACCCGCCCCTCGGGGAAAACCTCAGCCAGCAGCCGCTCATTGCCGCAGCGCTCAAGGGTCAGCCCACCCTGGGATTCGACCTCTTCGGCGGGGAATGGTGGCTGGTTCTCTCTCTTCCGGTGAAAGAGGCGAAGTCAGGTCAGACGATCGGCAGCGTCTCGCTCGCCCTGCTCATCGGAGAGGCCTATCTTGCCCGCCTGTCGGAGCTCATCCACGCGGAGATCGGCCTCGTCTGGGGCGAGCATGAGCAGTGGTCCGAGGGATGGCCGGAAGGGGTGCGGCGGGAGGTGGCTTCTCAATTGGTGAGGGGCCTCACCGGAAAACCGCATGAGGTCTCCACCTTCCCGGAAGGCCGGTTTCTCTGGTTGGGCCGGCCGGTCACAGGCGGAGAGCCGCCCATCGCCGCCGGCCCCATCGCGGTGCTGGGGCTTCGGCTGGATGACTCGGTCATCCGGCGAAGCACCCGGGCGATCCTCTGGATCGCCCTGCTGGCCATGATCCTCGGGGCGTTCCTCACCGCCTGGACCATCCGGCCGATCCTCCGGCAGCTGGAAGAATCGCAGGCGCAGCTGCTCCAGGCCCAGAAGGTGGCCTCGGTGGGCCAAATGGCGGCGGGTGTCGCCCATGAGCTGAACAACCCGCTCATGGTGATCCTCGGAAATACGCAGCTCGCCCTTCGGATGCTCACCCGCGCCCCGCAGCCGGTCGAAAAGCTCCGGCCGGAGCTCACCGAGCTCCT
>CAYFHV010000198.1:0-1911 GCA_964343105.1 uncultured Planctomycetia bacterium
CGCTCTGGCCAGGAGCCGTGCTCTCCGGCCGGGTCTGGCAGCTCCTGACCTACACCTTCTGCCACAAGGGGCTCTGGCACCTGGTCTTCAACATGCTCTTCCTCTGGTGGTTCGGCAGGGAGCTGGAATCCGTGTACGGCGGCGGGCGATTCCTCCGCTTCTACCTCCTGAGCGGCATGGTGGCGGGCCTTGCCTTCGTGGCCGGCGCCTTCTTCCACGCGGACCCCCTCCCCACCGTGGGCGCCTCGGGCTCAGTCATGGGCCTCCTCGTCCTCTACGCCTTCCACTTCCCCCGGCGCCAGGTGCTGTTCTGCGGGATCATCCCCATGGAGATACGCTGGCTGGTGGGCCTCTACGTCCTGATGGACCTCTCGGGGTACATGGAAGGGTCGAGCGGGATCGCCAACGCCGCCCACCTGGGGGGCGCGGCGTACGGCGCGGCCTACGCGCTCTGGGAGCGCCGGCGCTGATCAGTCCGGGGACCTGAGATAGCGCCCCAGCTCGCGGCGCGCCTTCTGGTTCTCCTGGTGTAAAGCCGAAATAGAAATGTCCTCACTTTAGCCGAAGTAGAAATGTCCTCTCTTTGATGCCCTTCCTCTCCCCCCGAGGGGGGAGAGGAAAAATCCGCCGCTGGTCCTTTGGCGCTTCCCTGACCTTCAACCGGTACGACTTGAGGTAGACCTCCATGCCGCCCCTCAGGGCTTGGCAGATCTCCACACGCTTACCCCTGAGCGCATGGAAGGCCGGATGGGGCAGGACCTGGTAGAGCTTGGAGGCCAGAGGGAAAGTATGGTCGTTGGCCAGCTTTCTCGACTCCTTGACGCAGAGGATCCGCCGCCAGTTGAGAGGCGTGGATCTGAAGGCCGACTCCGGCTTCACGGGCAGCCTGGTGAAGCGCCGGTTGTGCTTGGGCAGGAAGGCCCGATGCAGGTAGCGGTTGGCGTCCTTCAGGGTCTTGATGCCTTCAAGCCGGAGCTCGTGGTAGAGCCGGTCCTGGCAGGTCTTCCACAGCCTCTCGATACGCCCCTTGGCCTGGGGAGAGTGGGCCAGGATGATCCGGACGTCCAGCTCCCGCATCGCACGGCCAAACTGGGTCTCCAGGGGCTTTCCCCGTTGGTGCAGCCCGTAGCGCTCCTCGGCGTTGTTGATGGTGAAGACCGAGTCCCGGTCTGAATACAGTTCCAACGGTACTCCTTGCCGCAGCACGGCTTCCATCACCCGGAAGTAGCCCTCCGTCGTCTCGGCCAGCTCGAAACGCGCCCAGACCCTGCCCGTGGCATCATCAATGGCCCCGATCAAGGCATACAGCTGCTCGTCGCCTGCAAACTTCAGCCAGGCATGGATGGAAGCGTCCACCTGCAACAGCTCGCCTTCCCGCTCCCTTCGGGGGCGCTTCAGCCGATGCTTCGGGTGCCTGCGCCTCGGCTGCCAGAGCCCCACGCCCAGCAGGATCTTGCGCACGGTGTCCTCCCCGATCCGGATGCCCTCACGCTCCTGGAGCTTCTCGACGTAGTGCGTCAGGTTGAAGCCCTCATACTTCTCCCGGTAGAGCTCTTCGATCCTCTCCCGGATGCTCACCGGCGTCCGTCGGTTGGAGGGCCGGCCCCGGCTCAGGTGGATCACGCCCTTCGGCCCTGCTTGGCGCACCCGCTTCTTCAGCCGTCTCACCTGCCGCAGGCTCAGCCTCAACTGCTCGGCAACCAGCCTCTCCCGGCTCTTGCCCTCAATCAGCCCTCGCAACAACTCGTAACGCCTCGTCTCCCGAAGACTCATCCGGATGTCCTCCATCTGCTCCCCCCTTTCGGAGAGCGCTTGTAGAGGACATTTCTACTTCGGCTTCAAGAGGACATTATCACTTCGGCTCAACATGCTCTGCGTGGATGACGAGGAGGGAGTCCTTGCCAGCCTCCG
>CAYFHV010000199.1:0-1595 GCA_964343105.1 uncultured Planctomycetia bacterium
AGCGGATTTTTCAGGAGGAGGGGCACTCTGTGGCCACTGCGATCACGGGCCAAGAGGGGGTCGCCAAGTCCAGGGCCGACCAGCCGGACCTGATTTTCCTTGATCTTAAGATGCCTTCGATGGATGGGATTACCTGCTTAAAGAGGCTCCGCCTGGTTTCCAAAGTTTCCAAGATCGTGGTCTTGACCGGCTACGGGACCTTAAAGACAGCCAAGGAGGCGATGCGCTTGGGCGCCTACGATTACACCGCCAAGCCGTTCGATCTGGACCTCATCCGGGAACTCATCCAGGAAGTGACTTTAGGAGCCGAAAGGTAAAGGTTGCGTGCGCCAGCTTATCTATATCCCCGTCATCCACACCGAGGTGGACATGGGCTCCGTGGCCGGGTCCTTGAAAGAGGCCTACCTTTCACGCTACGGGGAGGAACGGTGGGCCAGCCATGTCAAGGCGATCGAGCAGATGTGGGATGGAATCAAGCGCAAGCTGGATGCCCTGGCTCTTGACTATCCGAAAACGAAACTCTACCAGGATGGCCTGCCTCTGTGCGGAAAGGAGCTTCAGATTGTGACCGAGGTGGCCGCCCGGGGCAGCCGCAACCACCGGATCCTTCTCGACCTCGTCCAAAAAGGTTGCACGCTCATCGGGACAGAATCCCCTCAACTGCTGTTGAAGGAGTATCGCCAGATCAAGGAAGCAGTTGGAGAGGGGAACCATCCTATGCCTTTCTGGAAACGGCTGCGGTCACGATGGCAAGCCCAGCGGCTGCTTGTAAGACGTGATCGGTTCATCGCCAGGCGGATCGCCGAAACCCTTCAGGAGAGCGAAACGGGTCTGCTGTTCATGGGGATTCAGCACGAGGTGGATCGGTTCCTCTCCGGCATCTCGGTGAAGTACCTCTTCCACCGGTTGCCCTTCCAGCACATGAACCGATTTGCTTCCTCCCCTTAGGTATGGAATCGATTCCGCATTGGTATGGCGCCCGTTCCATAGTTCGGTTGAATCAGCTCCATCCGCCGTATCCAAAGGATTTTTAAGATGGTCTGCGAGCAGCTTGCAACTTGTTTTTTATCAACCGGTTGTGTGATCTCTCTGGATTTTTAAAGAATCTGTGGGGGTTTGGCATGGCTATTGCTAGATAAATATGCAGGTGCAGAGGGAAATGTGTCCAAGGAGCAATTACTTGCCAAGACGATCCTGCTGGTGGATGACGAGAAGGATATGGATTGGGTGATGAGACAAATCTTGACGGACGCGGGGTATCACGTGGTGACGGCGAAGACAGGAGCCGAGGGCCTCGCGAAATTCCGGCAGGCCGCCCCATTGATCCGCCTGGTCCTTCTCGATCTGCGCCTCCCAGATATGAGCGGCATTGAACTCCTGAAGCGGATCAAATCGATCTCCTCGCGCACGAAGGTCCTCATGATCACAGCTTTTGGGACTGCGGAATCAAGAAAGGAAGCGAAGTCAGCAGGAGCTATGGAGGTGTTGGACAAGCCATTCCGTGTGGAGAAGGTCTTGAAGGCGGCCCGTTTGGCCTTCGAGGTTGGTTTTTTAGGGAAGTAGACACAGGGTGCCAGGATTAATCCTGGCACCCA
>CAYFHV010000199.1:1631-1895 GCA_964343105.1 uncultured Planctomycetia bacterium
GGGGGGGGGGGTGGCGTAAGTGACTCTCCTCAAAGTGGTTATGTTAGTTGTTAAAGAAGCATTCAACAATAGGAGGGGGGTGAATTCAAATGGCTGTTGAGAAAACCATCGCCGGGGCATCCCTGGCTGAGGTGCTGGACCGGATCCTGGACAAGGGTCTCGTCATCGATGCCTGGGTGAGAGTGTCATTGGTCGGCATCGAGTTGCTTGGCATTGAGGCTCGGGTCGTTGTGGCGTCCGTTGAGACGTTCCTCAAGTACGCCG
>CAYFHV010000200.1:0-1888 GCA_964343105.1 uncultured Planctomycetia bacterium
TCCTCTATCCTGCCATGGAGCAGTTCCAGATTGACTTCGTCATCGACAAGGGGCCATACGCCAAGACCATCAAATTCAATCTGAAACGCTTCACCCTCGTGGGGGCGACCACCCGCTCCGGGCTGCTCACGGCCCCGCTGAGGGCCCGCTTCGGGCTGGCGTACCACCTGAACTTCTACGAGGCAAAGGATCTGGTCCGGATCCTGGAGCGTTCCGCGGGGCTGCTGAGTATCCCACTGGAGCGCTCGGCGGGTGAGGAGATTGCCCGCCGTTCCCGGGGAACCCCGCGGGTGGCGAACCGGCTGCTGCGGCGGGTCCGGGATTACGCCCAGGTCAAGGGGGACGGCCGGGTGAGTCTCGAGGTGGCGCAGGTGGCGCTGGAGGCTCAGGGGATTGACGGCCTCGGGCTGGATGAGATGGACCGGCGGGTGCTGCGGGCCATCCTGCAGCAGTACAATGGCGGTCCCGTCGGGCTGGAGGCGCTGGCCGCCACGCTGAACGAGGAGACCGACACCCTGGCGGACGTTGTGGAGCCCTTCCTGCTGAAGGCAGGTCTCCTGCGGCGCACCCCCCGCGGCCGGGAGGCCACACAGGCCGCCCGCGAGCATCTGGGGCTGGCGTCGAGGCAGCTCCTCTAGCTGCATTCATCCCGCCGCCGTGTGGCCGATGGGGAAGTTCCTGATCGTCCTAGGTCTTTGCATTGCAGGCATCGGGGTACTCCTCACCGTCGTGCCCAAGCTTCCATTCCCGCTGGGGCGGCTTCCCGGGGACATCCTCGTGAAGCGCGAGAATTTTGTCTTCTCCTTCCCGATCGTGACGTGCCTCATCCTGAGTTTGCTGCTGACCCTGCTGCTCAACCTGTTCTTCCGGCGATGAAGAGGTTGGGAAGGCCGGGCTCGGTTCATCGAGGGACACGCTGGCTGGATGATGTGTCCCCAAATGAAGCGTCCCTGTTCTTTTTCGGTTGGCTGTGCCTGTCCTTCCTCACCCCCGCCTTTGCCGAGGAGCCCCAGGTGCGGGTGGCCATCGTGCAGGAGGCGCCCAGTGTGCGCATCACCATCCTGGAGCCCTGCCGCGCGGTGGACGGTGAGAGCGGAAAGGTCTTGTCGGAATGGCCCCACCTGAGGTGGCAGGAGGTGAAGGCCTCCAATCCCGGGCTGCAGATCGGAGGGGTGGAGTTCGCTTCCGAGGTGGTCGTGCTGGTGGCGGTGAAGGAGGCGGAGGTCCGTGTCAATTCCAGGCCATATCGGGGCCGTCTCATCCTTCACCGGACCTCGAGCGGAAAGGTGACGGTGGTCAATCGATTGAATCTCGAGGAGTATCTCGTCGGGGCGCTTTCCAGCGAGGTGAGCCCCGCGTGGCCGAAGGAGGCCTTGAAGGCGCATGCCGTCGTGTCGCGGACGATGGTGGCGCATCGGATCTGGATCCGCAGGGATCAACCGTTTGATGTGACAGCCGACACCTCGAGCCATCTTTACCACGGGGTCAGCGCGGAAAGACGGACGACTCGAAGCGCTGTGGGCGAAACCCGAGGCCAAGTGCTGGCATACCAGGGGGAACTTCTGTCCACGACCTTCCATGCCAATTGCGGCGGACATACGGAAGATGCATCGGAGCTGTGGGGAAATAAGGCAGACGAACTCCCTTTGAAGGGGCGGCCGGACCCCTACTGCCGGGGCCTTCGCCACTATCGGTGGAAGGCGGGGCTCTCCTTGCGCGAGTTGGAGAATGCCCTTCGAGAAGAGGCCCGTTCGGTCGGTGAGCTGCAAGCTTGTGAGATCCTGGAGAGAAACCGCTCCGGGCGGGCCCGTTCGCTTCGGTTGGTTGGAACTGACGGGACCGCAACACTGACGGGGCGGAGGTTCCGGGAGCTTCTGGGCGCCAACCG
>CAYFHV010000201.1:0-481 GCA_964343105.1 uncultured Planctomycetia bacterium
AAGAGCAAGGATTGCTTGGTCGGCTGCTGCAAATAATTTTTTTGGCTAAGAGCTCATTTCACAACTGGTTTCCATTGATGTAAACTGGCCCTACTCCCCGACAACCCAAGGAGGGAGTCCGTGGCCAAATTGCTGCTGGATGACAAACTATGGGAAGTGATCGAGCCGTTGTTGCCGCCCGAGAAGACCGTGGGTCCCCAAGGGGGACACCCGTCGGTTCCCCACCGGCCCGCACTGAAGGTGATCTTGTACGTGCTCAAGAGCGGAATTGCCTGGGAAGACGTGCCCAAGGAGTTGGGCTGTTCGGGAGTCACCGCCTGGCGCCGATTGCGCGACTGGCAACGGCTGGGAGTCTGGGAGAAACTGCATCGGGAACTGCTCAATCGCCTGGGGGCGAAGGGCCGGATCGACTGGTCCCGAGCGTCCATCGACGGCTCGTCCGTCCCGGCCCCAAAAGGGGGGCCCAGACGGGGCCGAACCC
>CAYFHV010000201.1:491-1867 GCA_964343105.1 uncultured Planctomycetia bacterium
GCACGACGTCAAAGCGGCTCTGTCCACCGTCCAGGCGATTCCGCCGATTCAAGGCCGGCGGGGACGACCGCGCCGCAGGCCGCAGCGTTTGTATGGAGACAAAGGGTACGACTCCAATCCCCTGCGCCAGGCGCTGCGGGAGATGGGGATTCAGCCGGAGATCGCCCGGCGGCGCACCCAAGATCGCTTGGGGAAGTACCGTTGGGTGGTTGAACGGGCCTTCAGTTGGATCAACCAATTCCGGCGTCTCCGAATTCGCTATGAGCGACTCGCTGAGATCCATCTGGCGTTCCTTTATCTGGGTTGTGCCGTCATCTGCTGGCGCAAACTCATCCAGTGGTTGTGAAATGAGCTCTAAATAGATACGATTTTACGATTTGCACGCTTATCCCCTTAGCTCAGCCGGGTGGTAAAATATCCTCATAGCTTAAGGAGGGCTGGGCATGTATCAGAGGCATACGCTGCTGGAGATTCAGCGTCGGTTCCCGACGGAGTTAGCGTGTCAGAAGTACATGGAGAAGCAGCGGTGGCCGAAGGGATTTGGGTGTCCTCGTTGCGGGGGTTCCAAGGCCAGCCGGATACGGAGTCGGCGGTTATACCAATGTCGAGGATGTCGGTATCAAGCGTCGCTAACAGCGAGGACCATTTTTCACAAGACTCGGACCTCGCTCAGGCGGTGGTTTTGGCTGATCTTGCTGATGAGCCAGAACAAGCATGGGATTTCGATGTTGGAGGCGAAGCGACTGCTCGGCATCCCGTCTTACAAGACGGTCTGGGGGATGACCCATAAGATCCGCACGGCCATGGCCCATCGAGATGCTCGCTATAAGTTGGCCGGGCTCGTCGAGTTCGACGAGGCGGTCTTCGGACGCAAAGCCGAAGGAAAGAAGACCCGCAGTGGGAGCCGCCAGAGGACCGTTCGAGTCGCTGTGGGCACCAATGTCCTGGGTCGCCCTACTTTTACTCGGATGGAAGTGACCGATTATGCCGGGGTTCTCTCCCTGCATGACATGGCCAAGAGAAGCATCGCTCCCGAGCAGACGATCCGCACAGACGGCGGAGTCTCCTTCCCGGCGCTCAAGGAACTTGGCTTTAGGCACGACCCTCATCCCAAGATGAGTCCGAGAGAGATGGATCGATTCCTGCCGTGGGTGCATACGGTCATCGCCAACGCCAAACGGTTCATGCTGGGGACTCATCATCAAGAGTCACCCCGGCACCTCCAGCGGTTCCTGGATGAGTTCAGCTATCGGTTCAATCGGAGATGGGTTCAGGGGCAGCTCTTTGATCGTCTGCTTACGGCTTGTGTAACAACAAGTTCTGTCAAATCTGCTGACTTAAGGGGGTAGGCGTGCCTTCTGCGCAAGGATCAGTTT
>CAYFHV010000202.1:0-1846 GCA_964343105.1 uncultured Planctomycetia bacterium
CCAGCTCGTCCAGGAGCACCACGGAGTAGGGCCGCCGGCGGACCTTCTCGGTGAGCTGCCCCCCCTCCTCGTACCCCACGTATCCCGGCGGGGCCCCCACCAGGCGCGAGACATTGAACTTCTCCATGTACTCGGACATGTCCACCTGGATGATCGCATCCTCGTTGCCGAAGAGGAAATCCGCCAGCGCACGGGCCAGCAGGGTCTTGCCCACCCCCGTGGGCCCCAGGAAGATGAACGAGCCGATCGGCCGCTTCGGGTCCTTCAGGCCCGCCCGCGAGCGCCGGATGGCGTTGGAAATCACCTCGATCGCCTCCTCCTGGCCGATCACCCGCTTGTGGATCTCCTCCTCCATCCGCAGGAGCTTCTGGCTCTCCTTCTCCTCCAGGCGGAGCACCGGGATGCCGGTCCATTTGGAGACGATGTGGGCGATGTCCTCCTCCGTGATCACCGGCTGGGTCTCCGACTTGGTGCGGGCCCAGTCCCGCTTCATCCGTTCCAGCTCCCCCTTGGCCTCCCGCTCCTGATCCCGCAGGGCCGCCGCCTTCTCGAAGTCCTGGCCCTTCACCGAGGCCTCCTTCTCCTTGCGGAGCTGCTCGATCCGCTCCTCAATCTCCTTCAGGTTCGGGGGGGCAGTCAGCACCGACAGCCGCGCCCGCGAGCCGGACTCGTCCATCAGGTCCACCGCCTTGTCCGGCAGGAAACGGCCGGAGATGTAGCGATCCGAAAGCCGGGCGGCCGCCTCGAGGGCGGCGTCGGAGTACTTCACCTTGTGGTGGGCCTCGTACCTGTCCCGCAGCCCCTTGAGGATCTCCACCGTCTCCTCGACGCTGGGCGGATCCACTATGATCGTCTGGAATCGCCGCTCCAGGGCGGCGTCCTTCTCGATGTACTTCCGGTACTCGTCCAGGGTGGTGGCCCCGATGCACTGGATCTCGCCGCGCGCCAGCGCCGGTTTCAGGATGTTCGAGGCGTCGATGGCCCCCTCCGCGCCCCCCGCGCCCACCAGCGTGTGCAGCTCATCAATGAAGATGATGACATTCTCCGACCGCTTGATCTCGTCCATCACGGACTTGACCCGCTCCTCGAACTGCCCGCGGTACTTGGTCCCGGCCACCATGAGGGCCAGATCGAGGATGACCACCCGCTTGTCCTTGAGGATCTCCGGGATCTCGGCCCGGATGATCTGCTGGGCCAGCCCCTCCACGATGGCGGTCTTGCCCACCCCGGCCTCGCCGAGCAGCACCGGGTTGTTCTTCGTCCGCCGGGAGAGGATCTGGATCACCCGCTCGATCTCGTTCTTGCGGCCGATGACCGGATCCAGCTTGTTCTCCCGTGCCAGCTGTGTCAGGTCCCGGCCGAAGGCATCCAGCGCCGGCGTCTTCGTCTTGGCGCTCGGGGTGGAGCCGACCGCGTAGCCGGGGGCGGTCGAGCCCAGAAGCTCCATCACCTCCTGCCGCACCTTGCCCAGATCCAGCCCCAGGTTCACCAGCACCTGAGCGGCGATCCCCTCCCCTTCGCGGATGAGCCCCAGCAGGAGATGCTCCGTTCCGATGTAGTTGTGGCCCAGGTTGCGCGCCTCATCCATGGCGAGCTCAATCACCTTCTTGGCCTTCGGCGTGAAGGGGATGTCGCCGGAGACGATCGTGGAGGGCCCGAGCTGCACCAGCTTCTCCACCTCCAGGCGGATCTGATCCGAGGAGAGCCCGAGGTTCTGCAGCACCGCCGCAGCCACCCCCTCTCCTTCGCGAATCAGGCCCAGAAGGATGTGCTCGGTCCCGATGTAGTCGTGGTTGAACCGCTTGGCCTCCTCCTTCGCCAGGAGGATGACCTTGCGCGCACGCTC
>CAYFHV010000203.1:0-1825 GCA_964343105.1 uncultured Planctomycetia bacterium
CCGGAGCCTGCCCCGAGCGGAGCGAGGGGGCTCCGGTTTGCTTCGCTGCGCTCGCAACGGCTCGCAATGACGGCGCTCTCCTGCTGCGCGATGAGCTCGGGCAGTTTTGGCAGGTCGCCGGTCCCCAGAAATCCATCCACCTCCGGCAACAGCCGAAGCATCTCCTCCCGTTCCGAGCGCCTCTTCTGCGGGAGACAGCCGGTAACATAGAGCCGCCGGAGGCGGCCGCTTCGCTTCAGGTCGGCCACCTGCAGGATCGTGGAGATGGATTCCTCCTCGGCCGGCTGAATGAACGAGCAGGTGTTGACGACGACACATTCCGCGTCCTTCGCCTGATCGGTCAGCGTATGGCCCGCGCTTTCGAGCAGGCCGGCCAAACCCTCCGCGTCCACCAGCGCCCGCGCACAGCCCAGCGTGACCACGTGGATTTTCATCGCTCAATGCCAGCGTGGGTGATGCGCACCCCCTTCCTCACCCCGCGCCCCAGCCCTTCCAGCGGCTTGCCGTTCAGGTCGAGCCGCATCGCGGAGGCGTTCCCGGTCCAGATCTCGAGCTGCTTCTTCGCAGTCCAGACCTCCTCTGCCCCTTTGGCAAGCACCCCCTGGAAGATGACCCCGCCATCCGACTTGATCTGAAGCCAGACCTTCTCGGTGGTCCGAACGGTGAGCCGGAGCGGTCTGGCGAGCGGAACGATCGGCTGCGGGCTTGCCGGTGAGGCCTCACGCCGGGCCGTCGCGGCAGCCGCCGGGCGCTGGCTGCGCAGGTTCGTCCACAGATCCACCCCGAGGTAGACCAGAAACGCCGTCCCGATCACCCCGGCCATCCCCACCGCGGTCGGGATCACCCACCCCGCCCAGACCGGCGCCTCCTGCCGCCGTGTGACTTCCGTTTCCACGCCGAGCGCCGGCGCGGGCGCGCTCGGGCGGCCTGAAAGATACTCCTCCATGATCGCCGAGCCGTCCAATCCCAGATAGGCGGCGTACCTCTTCAGAAAGATCCGGGCGTAGGCGGGGCTCAGGATCTCCTCCACCCGCCCCTCTTCAATGGCCTCCAGCACCCGCTTCTGAACCTTGGTGACCCGGCAGGCCTCCTCCAGACTGATCCGCTTCTGTTCCCGCGCGGAACGCAGGCGCTGGCCGACAGACAGGCTCACGGGGTCCTCCCCGCTTCCTCTTTCCTGCGCGGCATCTCCTTGAGGAAAACCTCGCGCGGCTTGGCCCCTCGGATCGGGCCGACGATCCCCTCCTCCTCCATCATGTCCAGGATCCGGGCGGCGCGCCCGTATCCCAACCGCATCCGCCGCTGCAGCAGTGAAACAGATGCCTGGCCGGTCTCCACCACCGTGCGAACGGCTTCCTCATACAGGGAATCCCTCTGTACATCGGCGGCCCTCCCCGAGGCCTTGGTCTCCACCTCGTCGATGACCGCCTCGTCATAAGGGGCCGGGCGCTGGGCGTTCAGGAACCCCACCACCCGTTCGATCTCCCCGTCCGTCACGAGGGTGCCCTGCGCCCGGATGAGCTTGGATGCGCCGGGCGGCATGTAGAGGAGGTCCCCCTTGCCCAGCAGCTTCTCCGCCCCCATCGTGTCCAGAACCGTCCGCGAGTCCACGCGGGTGGCGACCTGGAAGGAGATCCGCGCCGGGAAGTTGGCCTTGATCACCCCGGTCAGGACATCCACGGACGGCCGCTGGGTGGCCAGCACCATGTGGATCCCCACCGCCCGCGACAGGTGGGCGAGCCGCGCGATCGCCCGCTCCGCCTCCGCCTGTGCCACGAGCATGAGATCGGCCAGCTCGTCGATGATGACCACCAGGTACGGCAGG
>CAYFHV010000204.1:0-1794 GCA_964343105.1 uncultured Planctomycetia bacterium
CGGCGTCACCACGTAGCAAAAGTCAAAGAGCCAGTCCGCCCACGCTGGATGAATGCCGTTCTCCCGGCGCTCAAGCAGGTCCATCAGTCGGTTCATGGCCGTATAGGTGGCATGGGTATCCCCTTTCTCATACGTCGCCAGCACTGACCTGCATCTGCTCGATATAGAGATCCCACGTGGCGTTTGGATACTCCTTCTTGTAGTACGCGTCCCCCCTGTAGAATGTGATGGCGCCTTTGATGTCGTCTATCCAATACGGATAGATGGTCGCCGCATCCGCCGGCACAGCTAAGGGCACGAACATGCCGGCGATCCCGATCACCGTCAACATTACCGCTTTGTTTATGTGGGCGAAGGGTGTCATCGCCACACCTTTCTGGTTTGAAAAACAGGCTGAGGTTGAGATTACGCAGCTTCACCCGTCCTGAACCTCAGCCTCAACCTCATCCTCCCTCACTCTTCCCAGAAGAACTTGTCCCAATCGACGGTCTTGTCCCACCACTCCTTGTGACGCTTTACGTCGTGGAATGCTGGCGGCGTCACCTGGTAGCAATAATCCCAGATCGCATCGGCCGCCTGCGCACTGATCCCGCCCTCCCGGGCCTCCAGCATATCCATGAAGCGATTCATCGCCACGTATGTGCCTTGACGATCCCCCCGTTCATACAGATTGCGTACTAGGTGAAGCTGGCCCCAATAGGGATCATACGTTCCACCTTCTCCGGCGATTTCGGCACGCCCTCGTTCGACCACGACAAAACCGGTCAGTTGATCAATCCACCCCTCTGCAGTCGCCTTGGTGGCATCACCCTCAAGCGGTGTCAGGAGCAGTGTCATCACGGCCAACCCACCCATGAGGGCTGCCATCAACAATCTTTGGTTGACAACCCCTTTCATGGCTCATCCCTCCTCCCTGTTCTCGCTTCCTACATACATGCCACCACTTGTTTTTAGATAACCATCATTCCCTGATCGTCAATCATCCTCATTGGGTTCCTGCCCGAACCGGATTCTCCATGCCACCAGGATGCGCTCACGATCCTCTACTGGACCATACGGATGGTCCCGCCGAGATGGACCATGCGGATCGTCCCGCCGGGATCAGCATCCCCTCTATGCAGGGGGCAGAAAAAACGAAACTCTTCGACTTCTCCTCTTGCCCGACTCCCTTCGAATTGCTCTGTGCTCAGCACGGTTCGGATGGTGTCCTCGGGGGCCACCGTCACCCTCAACGGCTTTGCGGCAATTTCGCCGTTCTCACTGACAACCTGTTCGTACAGTCCCTCGACGAAGAAGACATGTGTGCGGGCTGTGGGGTTCACGAGGAGGAAGACCAGCCCTCCCTCCAGCTCCGTCTCCGTGTGAATGACCACCTCGCTGGGGAGCCACGCCGCCGCGTTGTCCGGCAGCTCTTTCACCACAAAGAGGAACTCGCCGCCCTGGGCAACCTGGCTTGCCGGCAGAGCCCACGCCAGTACCGCCACAAGCAGGCTCACCAGCAAGCTGCGCGGAGACCATCGGCTCATGAGGTTAGCTACTAACTGGTTCCTCTGATTCGTCTGGTTTCTCTGGTTCCTCATCGTTGTTCGCCAGAAAGATCAAATCGAAGGAGCCACTCCTATCTCGAGTTCGCTGTTACGGCACCACATGGATCGTCCCTCCGACATGAGCCTCTCCTTTATGAAGGGGGCAGAAGAAGGGAAAGTTTTCCTCGGGACTGTCCTGTCCGATCTCGAATTGCGCCGTACTGACTTGGACCCGGACGCTATCTTCTGGGGTCACGTTGACCCGTAA
>CAYFHV010000205.1:0-1786 GCA_964343105.1 uncultured Planctomycetia bacterium
TCTGAAAGCCGTGGAGGAGACCCTCTCGAACCTTCAGGTGAATATGGTGAAGGCCACCTCCGGCAAAGAGGCCTTAAGGCACCTTTTGACGGAGACGTTTGCTGTGGTGGTGTTGGACGTCGGGATGCCGGGCATGGGCGGATTTGAAGTCGCCCGGTCGATGCGGAAGCTGGAGAGGACAAGAGATACGCCGATCGTTTTCTTGACAGGGACTTATCCTGAAGAAAGCGACCGGTTAGAGGGCTATTCGGCAGGCGCGGTGGATTATCTTCTCAAGCCGATTATTCCTGAGATCTTAAGATCAAAGATCCAAATCTTTGTGACTCTTGCCAGGAAGGAGGAGCAGGCCTTGCATCAGACCCAAGCGGAGTTTCAGGCTGAGAACCAGCGGCTTTCGGACTCATTGGCCGAGAAGGAGAAGTTCATCCGGACCGCCTCCCACGAGATCCGCACCCCGCTTGCCGTGATCCGGGAAGGGGCCTCCCTCTTTCTCGATGGGCTCCTGGGGCCTGTGTCCGAACAGCAGAAAGAGTTCCTCGCCATCCTGAATGGAAACATCCTTCGGCTGACCAAGCTCGTCAGCAATGTGCTGGAGATCTCCAGGACCGAAGCAGGGAGGCTGCCTCTTTTCAGGCGGCGCACCGATCTGAGATCCCTCATCGAGGCGACGATCAACGACTACCGGATGCTCACGAACAAAAGGGTGCTTCAATCGAATCTCTCCCCGGTCCCGGATGTCTTTGCCGACCCGGAGCGAACCCTCCAGGTTTTGGGGAACCTCCTCTCCAATGCCCTGAAGTTCACCCGGGAGGACGGGTCGATCACCCTGGCGCTCTGGGAGGAGCAGGGCCAGGTCGCTGTGTCGGTGACGGATGATGGGGCCGGCATCGCCCCGGAGGATCTGCCGAAGCTGTTTCAACCCTTCGCCCAGGTGGGGGAGTACAAGGCAGGAGGAACCGGGTTGGGCCTGGTGTTATGCAAGGAGCTGGTGGAGCGGCATCAGGGAACGATTGCGGTTCGCTCAGAGCCCGGCCACGGCTCCACCTTTACCGTGACCCTGCCTGTCTATACCGATGCCTTTGCCCTGGACGAAAGCTTCCGGGATCTCAAGGAATCGGCCCAGCAGGGTGAAGGCCAGTCGATCGGTCTTATCGCCATCGACACGGAAATCGCTGGAGAGGACAGGGAACGTCTGGATCAGACGGCTCAGCTTGTGCGCGACCATCTCCACCAGGGGGATGTCGTCTTGACCCTCGCCCCGAAGTGGGTTCTGGTCCTGTGCTTCACCGATCAAGAGGGGATGGCCGCCATTGCTCAGCGGCTTCGGTCACTCCTCGCCTCTTGCCCGGCTTTGACTCCCCCTCTGAAGATAGGAGCGGCACTCTGCCCCATGGACGGGGAGGATCCGAAGGCCCTCTTTGCCCAGGCGGTGGAATCGCTTAATCAGGGCCTGGCCGCCCTGGCTGGCGCGCCGGCCCAGGAGGCACCGACCGGGGCAGGCAGCCCTGTGAGAGGCAAGCGACTGAAGAAGCGGATCCTGATGGCGGATGACGATGGTTCCTTCCTCAAGGTGATGACCGTGCGCCTTCAACACGAGGGCTTCGAGGTGGTGACCGCCACGGATGGGGAAGAGGTGTTAAAGCAAATCTCCCAGAGGTCGGTGGATCTGCTCCTCCTGGACCTGCAGATGCCGAAGCTCAACGGGGTGGAGGTTTGCCATCGCCTGAAGGCCAACCCGGCCACTGCCTCCCTGCCCATGATTGTTGTCACCGGCACCGCCACCTAT
>CAYFHV010000206.1:0-1768 GCA_964343105.1 uncultured Planctomycetia bacterium
CGAGGGTGGCCGGGAACAGAGGCCTGCGCAAGGATGCCGCGGGGCGGGTCATCGGGCCCGCCTCCGGACCGCCTGGACAAAGCGATCGATCTCTTCCCGCGTGCGCGCCTCCGTGACGCAGACAAGCCAGCCGTTCTTGAGGCGGGGATCCCACTGGCGCAGGGAAAGCCCGCCGAGGAATCCTTCGGAGAGCAGGGCCTGGTTCAGGCGCTCCGGATCGGTGGGCAGATCCAGCGCAAACTCGTTGAAGAACGGCTGGGAGAAGAGCGGCCGCACGCCCGGGATCTCGACGAGCCGGTCGAAGCAGTAGTGGGACTTGAGCAGATTCTGGACCGCCAGCTCCCGGAAGCCCTCCCTGCCCAGCGACCCCAGGTGGACCGCGGCCGCCAGGGCCATCATCGCCTCGTTGGTGCAGATGTTGGAGGTGGCGCGCGCGCGCCGGATGTGCTGCTCGCGCGTCTGCAGGGTCAGCACGAATCCACGCCGGCCGTGCGCATCCCGGGTCATCCCGACGATCCGGCCCGGGATCCGGCGCAGGAGCTGGCTCCGGCAGGCGAACAGCCCCAGGTACGGCCCCCCGTACTGAAGATCGGTCCCGAGCGGCTGGCCTTCTCCCACCACGATGTCCGCCCCGTAGCTCCCGGGCGGCTCCAGGATGCCCAGGGAAATGGGAGTGACCGAGACGATGAAGAGGGCCCCCTGGCGGTGAGCGGCCTGCGCCATCTCCTTCACCGGCTCCAGGCAGCCGAAGGCGTTGGGCTGCTGGACGATGACCGCCGCCACGTTGGAATCCAGCTCCGACTGAAGCGCCTGCAGGCCGGTCAGCCCCTCCGGCGCCTCCACCGTCACCGCCCGGACCGCCGTCCCCTTGAGGTAGGTGGCCAGCGTCTGCCGGGATTCCGGATGCACCGACCGGCTGACGAGAACCTTGCCCCGGCCGGTCTCGCGCAGGGCCACCAGGCTGGCCTCCGCCAATGCGCTGGCGCCGTCGTACAGAGAGGCGTTGGCGACCTCCATGGCGGTCAGGTCGCAGAGCAGACTCTGGAATTCGTACATCGCCTGCAGGGTGCCCTGGGAGGCCTCGGGCTGGTACGGGGTGTAGGCGGTCAGGAACTCCCCGCGCGAGGTGACGTAGCGGACTGCGCTGGGGATGAGGTGCTCGTACGCCCCTGCCCCGAGGAAACAGACGTGGGAGCGGGAGGTTGCGTTGGATTCGGCGAGGCCGCGGCACAGGCGGACGAGCTCCGGCTCCGACAGGCCGGGACCGAGCTTCAGGTTGGCGCGCGGGATCTCCGGCGGGACCGCCTGCAGAAGATCCTCGAAGCGGGCCGCCCCGATGCGGCCCAGCATCTCCCTGCGATCCTCTGCGGTCAGTGGGACGTAATCCACCCGGTCCGCCTCACCGCGTCTAATGCGCTCCCTGGACCCACCGCTCGTACTGGGTCTGGTCCATGAGGGAGCCGGCCTCCGCCGGCTCCTTGATCTGGACCTTGAAGATCCACCCCTCCTCGTACGGAGAACGGTTGATGAGGCCGGGATCCTTGGCCAGCGGATCGTTCACCTGCGTGATCGTCCCGGAGATCGGCGAGTAGACGGAGAAGGCGGCCTTCACCGACTCGACCACGGCCACCTCTTCCCCCTGGGAAACCACCCGGCCCGCCTTGGGCAGCTCCACGAACACCACGTCCGAGATCTCCTCCTGGGCATGCTGGGTGATGCCGACCGTCCCCTGCTGCCCGTCCAGGGACAGCCATTCGTGCGTCTTGGT
>CAYFHV010000207.1:0-1741 GCA_964343105.1 uncultured Planctomycetia bacterium
GCGGAGCGCTGCATCCTCTGCTCCCGCTGCGAGCGGTTCACCGATGAGATCAGCAAGAGCGGCGAGTTCGGGATCTTCAACCGGGGAGATGCGGCCGAGATCGGCCTCTATCCCGGCAAGGTCCTGGACAACAAATACTCCGGCAACGTCGTGGACATCTGCCCGGTGGGCGCCCTCACGGACCGGGATTTCCGGTTCAAGGCGAGGGTCTGGTATCTCTCGACGGCGCCCTCCGTCTGCACCGGGTGCTCGCGCGGCTGCAACGTGGATCTGCATTACGTGCTGGACCGGCCGTATCTGGCCGATGGGGCGCGGGTGATGCGCCTGAAGCCCAGGGTCAATCCCGAGGTGAACCAGTGGTGGATGTGCGACGAGGGCCGGTACGGCTACAAGTTCATTGACGAGGGCCGGCTGCGGAAAGTCCTTTTCCGAGGCCGGGAGACCACCTGGGAGAACGCGATGGCGGAGCTGGCGGCGGGGCTAGCCGCGGCCAAGGCGGAGGGAAAGCAGGCGTCGGTGGGAGTGATCCCATCGCCCCAGTTGACCACCGAGGAGCTGTTCCTCATCCGGAAGATCTTCAAGGAATCGCTGGGGATCTCGCACGTGTCAGCGGGCGTGCCCGCTCAGCCGGGGTACAGCGACAGCTTCCTGATCCAAGCGGACAAGAACCCGAACAGCGCCGCGGCTGCTTTGATGGGGATGCTGGCAGGGCTGCAGGCCTCCCAGATCATCGACCGGGCGCTCGCGGGCGAGATCCGGGCCCTTTGGGTCTTCGGGCACGACCTGGTGAAGCTCTTCGGAGAGGAGAAGGTCAAGCGCCTGGCGGAGAAGCTCTGCGTCTTCATCTTCCAGGGATCGAACGAGAACGGGACCTGCCGGTACGCACACTGGATTCTCCCAAGCGCGGTCGCCGTCGAGAAGGACGGCACCTTTGTCAACTGCGAGGGCCGCGTGCAGCGGATCGGCAAGGCGTTCGAGCCCCTGCAGGGATCCCGACCTGATTGGCAGATCCTGCTGGATCTCGCGGAGCGGCTTGGGATTTCACTGGCGATGCGCTCGCCGGAGGAGATCTTCGCGGCCGCCGCCCAGGAGATTCCGGCCTTGGCTGGGCTCAGCTACGAGTCGATCGGCTGGCAGGGGCAGCCGGCGGGGCGGCAGGGAGAGGAGGCGCACCGCGGATGATGTTCGATCTGGCGGTGAAGCTCTCCCTGGCGGGGATCGTTTTCTTCGGCGTGCTCAACCTGGCCGGCCTGCACACCTGGGTGGAGCGGAAGCAGTCGGCGGTCATGCAGGATCGGATCGGCGCGAATCGGGCGGCGATCCTGCTCCCCTGGGCGTGGGCCGCGCCCATCAACTGGCTCGTGCTCAAGCCCTTGAGCGTGCTGGGGCTGTTTCACCCGCTGGCCGACGCGGTCAAGATGTTCGTCAAGGAGGATTTTATCCCGGCGCGTGCGGACCGGTTTCTGCACACCCTGGCGCCGTTCCTTTCGGTCTTCTTTGCCCTGGTGGCTTTCGCGGGGATCCCCTTCGGCGACCGGATCATGGTCGCGGGCCGCTGGATCGACCTGCAGGTCGCCCGGATCGACGTGGGGCTTCTCTACATCTTTGCCATGTTTTCCCTGGGAATCTACGGCGTCATCCTTGCCGGGTTCGCTTCCCGGAACAACTACGCCCTCCTGGGCGGGTTGAGGGCCTCGGCGCAGATGCTCTCGTACGAAATCGCGCTGGGGATTTCCGTGAT
>CAYFHV010000208.1:0-1687 GCA_964343105.1 uncultured Planctomycetia bacterium
GAATCCCGGCGAGACCGGCCTGGATGCGTCGGGACAGGACAAACGGTCCAACGGGGCCGATGACGACGCCAACGGTTTTGTAGACGACTGGCGCGGGTACGACTTCGTCACGATTGACGACACGCCCGCGGACGGCGATCCGATGGACGACCACGGGCACGGGACCCATGTGGCCGGCACGATCGCCGCCCTGAGCAACAACGGCATCGGCATTGCCGGTGTCGCCCCGAAGGCAAAGGTCATGGCGGTCAAGGGCCTGTCGGCTTACGGCTCCGGCTCCCTCTCCGATCTGGCGAGCGGCATCGTCTACGCCGCCAACAACGACGCTCGGGTGATCAACGCCAGCTGGGGTGCCTTCGGGGAGACCCCCTGGATGCTCGTTGACACGCTTGCCTACGCCCACGACGCCAGGGACGTCCTTTTCGTCGCCGCCGCCGGAAACAACGCCAGCGACGTGAGGGGCCCGGAGTACGGTTTCTTCCCGGCGAACATCCGGGACGCCATGGCGGTTTCCGCCTTTGACAGCACCGACACCCTGGCCTCCTTTTCCAACTTCGGGGTGAAGCTGGATGTCGGCGCCCCGGGCGGAGGAGACTCCCGGCCGTCGACGATCTACGACCCCCGCCGGTCGATCCTCTCGCTGAAGGCCTCCCAGGCGGGCTCGGACATGACCGGATCGGGCCAGTTGGTGGTCGGCGCCAACTACCTTCGCCAGGCCGGCACCTCGATGGCGGCGCCCCACGTTTCCGGGGTGGCGGCGCTGGTCCGTGCGCTTCATCCGGAGTTCACGGCGGAGCAGGCCCGCCAGGCGATCCGGAAGGGAAGCGATGACCTGGCGCCCGCCGGGTTCGATCCGTATTCCGGCTACGGCCGCCTCAACGCGCGGGGGGCTTTAGCGCAGGAGAGCCCCCTGGAAATCCAACTGACCCATTGGACGCCCGGCGGCAGAACGATCTCCGAGGTGGATTCGGTGGCTATCTACGGAACCGCCAACGGGCCTTCCCTGGCCGGCTGGGGTCTTGAGTTCGGCGAGGGCGCCTCGCCGACCCGCTGGGATCTCATCGCCCGGGGGAAGGGCCCCATCACCCGAGGGCTGCTTGCCGACTGGGAGATCCGTACCGTGCCCGATGGCACCCATACGATCCGGCTCACCGGGGGGAACCTTTCCGGAGAGGCGTACGAGGACCGGGCGGCGCTCACCATTGATCAGGTGATCCTCAAAGATCCCCCTGCAACGCCCGGCTTCTTCAACTCCCCCATCCCCTTCCGGGGCGGGGAGACCATCACCGTCCGAGGGACGGTCAGGCCCGCCGGTTTCCGTAGCTACACCATCGAGGTGCTCCGGTCAGACAGCACCCCGTTTACCCCGGCGAAGATCGGTCTGGTCAACAGAGGGTTGGAGCCGGTGACCAACGGGGTCCTCGGCACCTGGGACACCGCCGGGGTGCCCGCGGATCACTACCGTCTTGTCCTGAAGGTCCTGACCGCGGACGGCCGGCAGATCTCGGAGGAATCCCGGGTGCTGGTGGACCCCACCCTTCATCCGGGCTGGCCCAAAAACCTCGGGATCCTAGAGGGGTCCGGATTTCGGAGCTACTCGTTCCTGGACCACTTGAACGCCGTGGATCTGAACGGGGACGGCAAGGCCGATCTGCCGGTGGCGTGCGGGAACTCCGTCTGGATCTTT
>CAYFHV010000209.1:0-1664 GCA_964343105.1 uncultured Planctomycetia bacterium
GACGGTGGAAGGGTGCGCGATCCGCGCGTACGACGAGACCATCCGGACGACCGTCTCGGTCGGTGTCGCCCTCTACCCGAAGGACGCGTCCGTTCCGCAGCAGCTTCTGGAGCAGGGGGATCAAGCGATGTACCGCGCCAAGTCGTTGGGACGGAACCGCACGGTGGCAGCGAGCGACGAGGGCGGCAGCGCGGGTCGGGGTCCCGAGCGATGAAGGCGAAGTCGCGCGCTGAACCGTCCAGATTCCTAGCCTTCAGGGGTGCGCGAGGGGGTCCGCCCCTCGCCTTCCTTGAAGGAGGATCGTCGGGGATGGAACCCTCGGTTCCGCCCCGAGAGCGGAGGCGTCAGCCGGAGCGATGAAGGTCAGGGCGTCGGTGAAAAGAATCTGCGAGCGGTGCCGGATCGTGAAGCGAAACCGCGTGACCCGCGTCATCTGCAAGAACCCGCGGCACAAACAACGTCAAGGATGAAAGATGCCTAGGATTGTAGGAGTGGATCTCCCCAGGGAGAAGCGGATCGACGTGGCGCTCACCACCCTGTACGGGGTGGGCCGGACGCTTTCAAAACAGATCCTGTCCAAGGCGGGGGTAGACCCGGCCATTCGGGCGAAGGATCTGACGGATGAGCAGGTCACCCGTCTGCATTCGGCCATCACCCAGGGATACAAGGTGGAAGGGGATCTCCGCCGGGAGGTTTCCCAGAACATCCGGCGCCTGATCGACATCGGTTCCTACCGGGGCCTGCGGCACCGCCGGGGCCTGCCGGTGCGCGGGCAGAGGACGCACACCAATGCCAGGACGCGCAAGGGCCGGCGGCAGGCGGTCGGTGTGCGGAAGAAACCGGTAACGGCACCCAAGGCGTAGGCAAGGAGGAACATGGCGGAAGTTAAGGAAGTCAAGGAGGTCAAGGCTCGCAAGAAGGCAAAGGTTCACGCAACCAGCGGCATCGCACACATCCATGCCACCTTCAACAACACCATTGTGACGATCACCGACAAGCAGGGAAACACCCTCTGCTGGTCCTCGACCGGGGTCGTCAAGTTCAGCGGCTCCAAGAAGGCGACGCCCTTCGCGGCCCAGGTTGCGGCGGAGGATGCGGCGCGCAAGGCGCTCAACATGGGGGTCAAGGAGGTGGAGGTGTTCGTGAAGGGCCCAGGCTCCGGGCGTGAATCCGCCGTCCGGGCGCTGCAGGCCGCGGGGCTGGCCATCACCGCCATCCGGGACGTCACGCCGGTTCCCCACAACGGCTGCCGGCCTCCGAAGCGGAGGAGGGTGTAGGGATGGCTCGCTACCTGGGTCCCTCCTGCCGCATCTGCCGCCGTCAGGGGATGAAGCTGTTCCTCAAGGGCACCAAGTGCGTGACGGAAAAATGCCCGTTCCAGCGCCGTGGATACGCGCCGGGGCAGCACGGCCAGGCGCGAGTGAGGCTCTCGGACTACGGGCTCCAGCTCAGGGAGAAGCAGAAGGTGAAGCGGATGTACGGCATGCTGGAGCGGCAGTTCCGGAAGGTGTTCCGGGAGGCCTCGCGGGCCAAGGGGGTGACCGGCGAGAAGCTGCTGGAGCTTCTGGAGAGGCGGCTGGACAACGTGCTCTTTCGCCTGGGCTTCGCTGCCTCGCGGAAGCAGGCCAGGCAGATCGTGCAGCATGGGCACGCGAGGGTGGCGG
>CAYFHV010000210.1:0-572 GCA_964343105.1 uncultured Planctomycetia bacterium
GGTGTCACCGCCGAGGTCCTCTACGTGGACTGCGGCTACCACGTCATGGGGATGTGATGTTAGTATTTACTAAATCTGCCTTAGCTCTTGACTCCGGCGCTTCCCTGTGCCAAACTTTGCTTATAAGCCCATGAAACGGCCATTTTTATCGCCCCGATCGCTCGCCCTTTTGCTAAGCATCGGCCTCGCCCTGCCCAATCCCGCCTTCGCCCTGCGCTCCCTCAACGCCGGCATGGAGCAGGGCAATGTGGACGATGAGCTGAAGGCTGCCCTCCAAGGTCCCGCCGCCGGGGTGGAGCAGCCTTTGGATGTAGGTCAGGGGCTGGAGAGGATGGCGCAGTTGGCGGAGGCCAACCCCGATTTGACCCACTTTGAGTTTGCCGGGACGGCGCTAGTGCCCTCGGTTCGGGAGGAGATTCCCAGGAGGGACGATGCGGGGCGCCCGTTGGGGCGGGATGAGTTGCGCGCGGAGCTGGCCCTTCTTCGTGGAAATGTTTACCAGGTGGGGTCTCGCTACGATGCTGACCCGGTGAAGGCACGCGTGACGGTGGAGGTGAACCCTGAGCGCGGCG
>CAYFHV010000210.1:582-1613 GCA_964343105.1 uncultured Planctomycetia bacterium
GCAAGATGAATATGAGAATTTTCCCGCCGCTGGCAATCTAGTCATCAAAGTACGCGATGCGGGCCATGACATCGAAGTCATCGTGGCGCAAGCCGGCGAAAACTTGGTTGCCAAACTTGGCGCCAATCAGCCAGGTGTCTCAGGCGCCAGCCACCAAGTGGAAGCCCCTCTCAATAGAGCGGTAATTCTTGGGCGGCAAGCTATAGGAGAAGTGGATCCGGAAGGCAAGTTGCTCCTTGCCCCCCTTGAAAGGGACCAAATATCCCGTTCCCAGGCGACCGTGACCCTTATGAGGAAGCCCTCCGGAGAGTATTGGTTCATCGTCAAGAATACGGGGCTACCGCCGATTCGCGTATCACAAAGCGCACCACTTGTTTCCGGCGATCCGAACGTTTTGAAGGACGTTGGGCGCGTTTACGAAGGATCGCTTGGCGATGCCCACAACATCCTTTTGAAATACATCCGAGACGGAACCATCCAACGGATTTCGGTGGCCACTGAGACGGATCAATCCATGAAGGCGCTCGTTGAAGGAGGCGCTGACGCGGAAGCTCAATATTTGAGGCTCGGGAGGCAATTCCAGACCGACGGCATCCAGAAGGCCCAATTCGTTCGCCTCGGTGAAAAGGGAGAAATCCTTCAGGTGATCCCGCTTTCTCCCGCCACCGGCGCGGAGGAGGGGCCCGTAACTGCTACGACTGTTTTTAAGAAGGGTGACAGATTATGGTTCATCGGATGGCCCGACGGCGCCAGAGCAAATACTCCCGCAGATGATATGTACGTTATTGATAGGGTTGTGACGCCGGATTGGGTCATTGCTTTGCGTGTCGGACAAGAAGGGGAAAGTATCCCATCCCCTGAATATCCGCTTCTCCGGAGGCAGTTGCTACAGGAGAAATGGATTCATTTTCCCGCCGCCGGCGCGGAGGAGGCGTTGGCGAAACTTCAAGCGAAGCTGATGAATCCTGCCATTGCGAGCACGCTGCCTCTCTTGATCAATCCGGATGGAATCGTGGAGAATCTGGAAACTT
>CAYFHV010000211.1:0-1589 GCA_964343105.1 uncultured Planctomycetia bacterium
AAGGGATTCCCTGATGGGGAAATACATCTACTGCATCACGGATGGGGCCGAGGGGGAGAGCTTCGGCCCCATGGGGATCGACAGCCGAGGGGATGAGGTTACCACCATTGCCTATCGCGGCATCGCGGCCGTGGTGAGTGACTCGCCGGTCAGGCGCTATCCGGTTTCCCGAGAGAACTCGCTCGCTCATGAGCGGGCCATCGAGGCCGTCTTCAAGCGCCACACCGTCCTCCCCGTCCGTTTCTGCACCATTGCCGAGGACGAGGCAATAGTGCGAGCCGTCCTGGAAAGGGAGTACGACGAGTTCAGAGCCCTCCTGAAGGAGATGCGCGACAAGGTGGAGGTGGGGGTGAAGGCGGTCTTCCACGAAGAGCTGATCTACCGGGAGATCCTGGAGCGATACGGGGAGATCAGGCGTCGGAAGGAAGCCATTGCCTCCCTGCCGCCCCAGAAGGCTCACTGGCAGCTCGTTGAGATCGGGAGAATGGTGGAGGAGGCCCTCAAGGCCGAGAAGGACAGGGTCCGGGAGGAGATCGTGGAGGCGCTCAGGGGACTCTGCCATGACTACCGCCTGACCCACCGGCTTCTGGGGGAGCGGATGATGATGAACGCCGCCTTCCTGGTGGATAGGGACCGGGAGGCCGCCTTTGACCGAAAAATGGACGAGCTGGCAGAGCAGTACGGAGAGATGGTGACGTTCAAGTATGTGGGGGGGTTCCCTCCCTTTAACTTCGTTTGCCTGATCATCAACGTCGAATAGGAGGGGGACATGCTTCTGATTGATGATCTCCTCGCGCTCCCCTTCAGGGGGGTGATGGGCATCTTACACAAAATTCACGAGACAGCCGACCGCGAGCTCAACGATGAGGGGTACATCCAGGAAAAGCTCCTGGAGCTTCAGCTCCTCTACGAGATGGATGAGATCGGCGAGGAGGAGTACAACCTGCAAGCGCCGGAATGGGAGGCCAGGCTCAACGCCGTCCGGCAGGCCGAGGACGAGGCGGGGTCGGAGTCAGGCGAGGGGGGCCCAGACCCTGGAGTGAGCGGTGAGGGCGAGGGCGTTGCCGAGAAGCCGCGCGCCGCATGAGGAGGGGGAAATGAAGATCGAAGAGGCCAGGAAGGTGGCCACGGAGTTTCTCAAGGGAACGCTCCAGAAAGAGGGGGCCATCGTCAAGATGAGCAGGACCCCCGAAGGCTGGGAAGTCCAGGTGGAGGTGATCGAGCCGAGCGAGTATATCAAGGCCCTCGGGATCCCCGCGACGGTGAGGGAACGAAACCTCTACGAGGTCAAGCTGGACGAGAAGCTCGAGGTCCTATCCTGCGAGCGCATTGTGAAGGGCGTCGAACCGGCAAGGAAACTCTCGAAGGTATCGTGAAAATCGAGCACCTTCTCAAGCGAGAGGAGTAGAGCCATGGTGGGCGCGTTTAGATGTCCGGGGTGCGGGGAGACTACCTGGGGGGCCCTGAAGCACTGCCCGAAGTGCGGGGAGCCATTGACCCGGCAATGTCCGGAGTGTGGAGGGACCTGGCGGTACATCTACGAAGACGACTATAAGTTCTGCCCGGCCTGCGGGGCCAGGGTCGAGCCG
>CAYFHV010000212.1:0-1572 GCA_964343105.1 uncultured Planctomycetia bacterium
CGGGCCTTCCTGTCGGACCTCATCCAGACCATGCAGGAGTACGATGGAGTGGGCATCGCGGCCCCTCAGGTCCATGTTTCCTCGCAGGTGGCGGTGATCAAGGTCGACCGAAACCCACGTTACCCGAAGGCGCCGAAGATACCGCTCACCGTTCTCATCAATCCCCGG
Source organism: uncultured Planctomycetia bacterium (assembly GCA_964343105.1). GTDB lineage: Bacteria > Omnitrophota > Gorgyraeia > 1-14-0-20-64-10 > 1-14-0-20-64-10 > CAYFHV01. The sequence goes on from CAYFHV010000212.1 coordinate 169, forward strand.
GTGAAGCCGGCCTCCAGGGCACGGGAGAAGGACTGGGAGGGATGCCTCTCGGTGGAGGGCCTGCGGGGCAGGGTGCCGCGCTGGCGCTCGGTGGAGGTGGAGGCGTACGACGCGCAGGGAAAGAAGATGCGGTTCAGGGCGAGCGGGTTCTTTGCCCGGGTGATCCAGCACGAGTGGGATCATCTTCAGGGCAGGGTCTTCCTCGACCGGATGCGGGATCTCTCGACGTTGACCCACCTGACGGAGTATACTCGGTACTGGTCTGACCATGGTCAGGGTTGAGAAGCAGCTCTCGATCTTCCTCGAGAACCGCCCCGGCGGCATGGCGCGGATCTGCGGGACCCTCGCCGAGGCCGGGATCAACATCCTGGCCCTCACCGTTCATGACACGGTGGACCACGCCATCGTCCGGATGGTCGCGGACCGGCCGGTCAAGGCCCTCCTCATCCTCGAGCAGCTCGGGATCTACATCCTGGAGTCGGACGTGATCGTCCTGGACCTGGAGAACGAGCCCGGCGCGCTGGCCGAGGTGGCGCGGAAGCTCGCCCGCGCCGACATCAACATCGAGTACGCCTACTGCACCGCCGCACAAAACCAGAAGAGCGGCTGCCTTATCCTCCGGCCGGACGAGCCGGACCGGGCCATCGAGCTCCTCCGCGAGCTCTAGAACCGCAGTTGGCCGACGTCGGCCTCCTCAGCTCCCCGCGATACCTCGAGCATGACACCGGCCCAGGCCACCCCGAGTCCCCGGATCGCCTGAGGGCGATTGAGGAGCACCTGGCGGCGGTCGGGCTGGCCCGGCAACTGATCCCTCTCGAGCCGGTTCCGCACGAGCGCTCCTGGGTGGAGGCGGTCCACGATCCAGCCTACCTCCGGCGAGTCGAGCAGGCTTGTCAGGCGGGCGAGAGGGCGATCGACTCGCCGGATACCGGCATCTGCCCGGCTTCCTATGAGATCGCCCTGCTGGCGGTGGACGGGGCGCTCACGCTCGTGGATGCCGTGGTGGCGGGCCGGATCCGCCGCGGGTTCGGCCTCATCCGGCCGCCGGGGCATCACGCCGAACGGGACGTGGCGCTGGGCTTCTGCCTGTTCAACAACGTGGCGATCGCCGCGCGGTATGCTCAGGGTCAGCACGGCCTGAAGCGGATTGCGATCGTCGACTGGGACGTTCACCACGGCAACGGCACCCAGCATGCCTTCGAAGAGAGCCCGGAGGTCCTCTACGTGAGTCTCCATCAGTGGCCGCTCTACCCCGGCACCGGACGCCGGCAGGAACGCGGGAAGGGGAATATCCTGAACATCCCGCTGGACCCGGGTGCAGGGGATGCGGAATACCTGGTCTGTTTCCACGAGGAGATCCTTCCGGCGCTGCGCCGCCACCAGCCGCAGATCATCCTCATCTCC